>WJMR01000232.1 GCA_014727845.1 Ignavibacteriales bacterium | reverse complement strand
CACCTACTCGATCCTCGCCCCCTCCGTCGCCTACTACTACTACACCAAGGGCGAGGGCTACCGTTTCAAATTCGGCGGCGGCGCGGGACCTCGGTTCGCGTCGGTCACCGAAAAAATTCTGCTAACCACCGACTACTCCTCCGTCGGATTCGGCGCACTGCTCAAAGCCGAAGCGATGACAATCGTTAGCGACAACCTGTTCGGATACGTCGCGGGCGACGTTCGCTACGACCTTCCCGGGGCTCCCGAAAACGAGGCGGGCGAGACGCTCGACCCGTCGGGCGAGGAGGTGGAGATGAGCGCGCTCACTTTTGGATTTAAACTCGGCGTGGCATTCGCCTTTTAACGATGAGCATACTCGAAGCGATTATTCTCGGCATAGTTCAAGGGCTCACGGAATTCCTCCCGATCAGTAGTACGGGGCACCTCACGGTCGTCGGGCAGTTGATGGGGTTGATCAGCGACCGGAAGCCCGAAGAGTGGACGGCGTTCATCGCGGTAATTCAGCTCGGCACGCTCGGCTCGGCGGTCGTCTATTTTTGGAGGGACATCGTCGAGATCGTCGGCGAGTGGTTCTCGCAGAATCTTATGGAACGCCGACCGATCAAGGAGCAGTCGGGCGGCGCGAAATCGGGGTGGCTGATCGTCGTCGGCTCCGTGCCCGTCGCGGTCGTCGGCTTGCTGTTTAAGGACGCGATCGAGGGCGCGCTGACGAAGAGCTTATACGTCGTGGCGGGAAGCTTAATCGCGTTGGCGATCGTCTTGGCGATCGCGGAAAAGACGGCGCGCTTCCACAAGAAGATCGAGGACTTGACCTTTATCGACACGCTGATTATCGGAACGGCGCAGGCGTTCGCGCTCATCCCCGGCTCGTCGCGTTCCGGCACGACGATAACGGGCGGCTTGTTCGTCGGATTGAACAGAGAGGCGGCGGCGCGATTTTCGTTCTTGCTCAGCGTGCCGGCGGTGCTCGCCTCGGGCGCGCTACAGTTCTATCAATCCCTCGACTATCTCGACGCGGACGGGTGGACGACGCTGGTCGTCGCGACGGTCGTTTCGGGCGCGAGCGGATACGCGGCGATCGATTTCCTCATTAAGTTTTTACGGAAGAACACCACGTTCCTTTTCATATACTATCGCATCGCCGCGGGCGCCGCCATTTTGGCGCTGTTGGCGGCGGGCGTCATCACAACGTAAGGAGGATATCCTATGACGAGAGTATTTGCCGTTGGCGCGATGTTCGCGTTGATAGTAGCCGCGTTCGTCGGATGCGAAAGCAAGAACGCCGACGAACAAACAAAAAACGTCGAAGCGGCGACGAAGGAAACGAAGCGAGAAGCCGCCGCGAGTAAATTAGTAAAACCGGGAGAACGTATGTTTGCGACGATCAAGACGAACAAGGGAGACGTAAAAATCGAATTATTCGCGCGCCGCGCGCCGAAGACGGTCGAGAACTTTTCGGGCCTCGCCAAGAAGGGATACTACGACGGCGTGATCTTTCACCGCGTCATCGACGGTTTCATGATCCAAGGCGGCGACCCGACGGGAACGGGACGCGGCGGCGAGAGCTTGTGGGGCGGAACGTTCGAGGACGAGTTCCACCCCGAACTGCGCCACAAAGGACCCGGCATTCTTTCGATGGCGAACGCGGGACCGAACACCAACGGCAGCCAGTTCTTCATCACCCTCTCCGCGACGCCGCACCTCGACGATCGCCACTCCGTATTCGGCGAGGTGGTCGAGGGGATGGACGTCGTACAAGCGATCGGTTCGACGGCCACGGGACCCGGGGACAAACCCGTCGAGGACGTCGTGATGGAGACGGTCGAGATTACGGTGGAGAAGAGCGAATAGAATGCCCGTTAATTAACGCCAAGTTTATAGTTGAAGGTTATACTATTAAGGAGTTAACGATATGAAGCAAATCGGAAAAGCCCTCGCGCTCGCCGCGCTCTTCGCCGTCGGCGCGTTCGGACAAACCGACTCGATAACCGTCGCCGTCGTCGAGACGAACGTCGGAACGTTCGAGATTCAACTCTTCGACGAAGCGACCCCCAAGACCGCCGAGAATTTCGCGGGCTTGGCGAAGAAGGGATACTTCGACGGCGTGATCTTCCACCGCGTCATCAAAGGATTCGTCATTCAAGGCGGCGACCCGACGGGTAAGGGCTCGGGCGGCGAGAGCTTGTGGGGCGGACCGTTCGAGGACGAATTCGTGGACACGCTCCGACACGACAGCGCGGGCGTCGTTTCGATGGCGAACGCGGGTCCCAACACGAACACGTCGCAGTTTTTTATCACGCTCGGTCCCGCGCCGTGGCTCGACGGCAAGCACTCGGTCTTCGGCAAGGTGATCTCCGGGATGGAGACGATCCGCGCGATCGAAAACATTCCCACCACGCTCTCCTTCGAGCGTCCCGCCAACCGACCCAAGAAGGACGTCGTGATGAAGAAGGTGACGATCGAGAGACGAGCGCGCGAGTAGCCGACGATGGCGAAAAAGGCGTCGGGGAAATTTCGCTCGATCGAGGAATTACGGGGCGCGCTGGATAAGTCGCGCCCTCTTCCTATCTATTACATATTTGGCGACGATCGCTACGCCGTGCGCGAGGCGGTCGAGCAAGCGACCGACTACTTCCGCGAGTTCATCGTCGGGGACTTCGACTACAAGACGTTCGACGGCGCCGAGGCGACCTCGGAGGAGATCGTCGATTTCTGTCGCTCCTTTCCGTTCGGTTCGGAAATCAAGTTGGCGACGGCGCGCGACCCGGAGAAGCTCGACGACGCGCCGTTGGTGGAGTATCTCGACGCGCCGTCCGAGTTCGCGGCGCTTATCCTCGTCGGCGGAGACGCGGCGCCGAAGTTGAACCGGAAGCTCCCGAAAAAGCTCGCCGCGCTCGGGTGCATTTTCGAGGCGGGTGGCAAGAACGAACGCGCGCTACGCGAGTGGCTGTGCGCGCGCGCCGGGGAGCTCGGCAAACGCCTATCGCCCGACGACGCGCAACTGATGCTCGATCTCGTCGGGGACGACCGCGAACTCCTCGCCGCGCAACTCGCGAAGATCGTCGCCTACGTCGGCGAAAAAAGCGAGATCGATCCCGAGACGCTGCGCGCCCACGCCGCGCCCACCAAGCGATATTCCGTATTCGATTTGCAGGACGCCGCGATCGACGACGACCGCGCGCGCGCCTTTATGTTGGTGGACGCCCTTCTCCGACAAGGTGAACAGGCGATCGGCATAGTCGCCGTTCTCAATCGCTTCTTCGTCGGGTTGCTTCGGATACCCGAGCTCGAGCGCGCCGGGGTTCCGAACGCGCAAGCCGCCCGCGCCGTCGGCGCCCATCCCTACTACTACCCGCGCCATCAAGCCGCCCGCCGTCGCTTCTCCGACGATAAACTCTATCGGATCGGCGCCGCGCTCTACGACGCCGACCGCGAGTTGAAATCGTCCGCCGCCGACGAGCGCGCCGTACTCGGCTCGCTGATGACCGTCGTCTTCCTTCCGTAACGCTTCACTCTTTACGCGTAATTCCGTACTTTCTTGGAAACAAAAACCACGCACACGAGTATAATAAGTAGCCGTGCTCGAACGCCCTAGTAAGGACTACACGGACGAGGAACTGATTGTCGAGTTCCAGAAGAGCGACGATATCGACGCGTTTCAAGCGTTGGTCGGGCGCTATAAAGATCAACTATACAACTTTGTCTTCCGATATCTCAACGAACGAGACTCGGCGGAGGACGTGGTGCAAGAGACGATGATCCGCGTGTATCGAAAAAAGAACTCCTACAAACCGGTCGCAAAGTTCTCGACGTGGGTGTACACAATCGCGGGCAACCTCGCGAAATCGGAGTTGAAGAAGCGGAAGGTGCGAAGCGCGGTTTCGATCGATCGACGCGACGAGGATTACGCGCCGCTCGAGATCGCCGACGACGGGCCCTCGCCCGACGAGTTGGCGGACGCGGGGATCGTGGAGGAGGAGATCCAGGCGGCGTTGATGAAGATTAAGCCCGTCTATCGCGAGGCGGTAATACTGCGGGACGTCGAGCAGCTGAGTTACGAAGAGATTGCCGTCGCCTCGGGTCAGGAAATCGGCACGGTTAAGTCGAGAATTAACCGAGGAAGAGCGGCGCTGAAGGAATTATTGAAAGACGTTTATCAAGAGTAGAACTATGAAGCGGTCGGAAGAACACGAACGAGAAGAACATCGAGACGTAGCCGCGTTGCTCGGGAAGTTGCCGCGCAAGAAGGCGCCGGCGGGTTTCGAGTCGCGATTGATGCGACGGATTAACGCCGAGGAATACGACCGCCACAGCGAGCCGCGACGGGCGAAGCGCATCCTCACGTCGTCGAGATTCCTGCCGCTCGGCGCCGGCGCCGCGATCATCGCGATTGTCGCGCTTCTCGTGACGCCGGGAAACGGGAACGGGAGCGCGGAACAATTGATATTGGAACCGGAGCGAGTGGAGCGATTGATCGACGTCGATATGAGCGAGACCGCGTCCGACGAGGCGAGCGCCTCGAGAGAAAAGGGCCTCGCGGAAGAGCGGGCCGCCGCGGAACCAAGCGCGAAAAAAAAGCCGACCGAACCGAAACCGGAAATACGCGCGGAGATGGCGGTGACCGAGGAGGCGCCTCCGCCGCCGACCGAAGTCGAGGAGGAGTACGACGTCGCCGACGCCGAGTACGGGGCGCCGACGCGCGATCGATCCGACGACCGACTCGGCGGAGCCGCGACGATGAAACGTCGCGCGGCGATTCCCGAACGCAACGTTTACGAAAGCCAATCGCGGAGAGAGCTCAACTTCATCCGCGCCTATACGCCCCCCGAAGAGGAACAACGACGCATCGACAGTTTGCGGTCGCGCGTCGCCGAACGTCTCGACTCGACGGGACGGTAACCTTCCGCTATTCCCCGCCGTCGCCGCTCTCGCCGCGCTTAGTGCGCGAGGAGTAGATGCCCGCCGAGGCGTCGCCCGAAGGCAGTTTGCTCGGCGCGCTGTCTTCGGCGTTTTGGTCGAACGCGGCTTCGAGCGCCGCGGGATCCGCGCCGACGCGCGAGAAGTCGTATCCCGAAGGGCTCTGGAAAAGACGCAAGTCGAAGTGAGGCACGACCGCCAAGAGGTGGTCGAAGAGGTCCGCCTGAATCGCCTCGTATTCCGTCCACACCGTCGTCGTCGTGAAGACGTAAATCTGCAAGGGCAAGCCCTCGGAGCTCGCCTCGAGTTGACGAATGAGGAACGTGAAGTGCATCCCGATGTCGGAGCGGTTGCGGAGATACGCGCTAATGTAGGCGCGGAACGTGCCGATATTAGTCATCCGTCTGCCGTTGGCGAGCGTCGAGAGATCGACCTCGTTCTCCTTGTTGTGCTTCGCGATCTCCGACTTCTTCGCCTCGATGTAGGGGCGCAGAAGTTGGATCTTCGAAAGGCGTTCGAGTAAGTCTTCGTCGCAAAACTTAATCGTGTTCAGGTCGAGGTGGATGGAACGCATTATGCGCCTGCCGCCCGCCTGTTGCATCCCGCGCCAATTCTTGAAGGAGCCGTCAACCAGCTTCGCCGTCGGGACGATGGTGATGGTCTTGTCGAAATTCTGAATGGTGACGGTGTGGAGCGCGATGTCGATCACGTCGCCGTCTGCGCCGTACTGCGGCACGGTTATCCAGTCGCCTTTGGCGAGGAGGTCGTACGTGGTGATCTGGATGCTGGCGACGAACGAGAGGATGGTGTCCTTGAAGACCAACATCAAGATCGCCGTCATCGCGCCCAAGCCGCCGAGCATCGCCCACGGATCCTTGCCCGTCACAACGCCCAACGTAACGATGCCGCCAATGATGCTGACGAGAATCGAGAGTACTTGCAGGTAGCCCTTGATCGGCTTTTTCTTGAAGCGCTCTTGCTTCTCGTACACCTCGTTGAACGCCGAGATGAGGTTGACGATCGTGACGATCACCAACACCATCGCGATGGCGAGGGCGACGGTGCGAATTAGCTCCGCGACCGACGGGACGAGATAAGCGAATTGGTGGAAGACGATCAGCGGCGCGATTATACTGAAGCGCTTGAGTATCGGGTTCTTCAGGATGATGTCGTCGTACTCGGTCTTCGTCTTCTTCACGACGCGCGTCAAAATCTTAATCACGACTTTCTTCGTGATAAAGTAAACGGCGTAGGCGAGCAAGAGGACCCCGAGAAACTTGACGTTCTCGTCGAGCCACGGGTATTGCCCGAGCCATTGATCGACCGAGTTGTAAATTCCTTCAATCCATTCAATCATAACGGCGATTTGTTTTTTGTGGGATAACGTCGCAAGTTACAAAAATATTTTTGATTGCGCCGAGAGAACCCGCCGTTTTTCCAAACGGTTTCTTTTCGGATTCCGCGAAGTGATACTCCGCGATAACCACAAATGACAAGGATACTACGATGAAAGCGTTACGACACGCCCTATTGACGCTCGCGATCGTCGCCTCGCTTACGAGCGCGCCGACGACGGCGCAAACCGACGACGCGCCCGTCCGCACGATAACCGTGCGCGTACTGGTGATCAACGTCGATCCGATACTCGAGGCGCGCGACGGCGTTCGCCTCCACGAATACGCCGAATACAACGACCCCCGTTGGCTCGCCGACGAATACGCCTCGAGCGTGAAGAAGATCAGTCATGGTATAATAGATTACCAAATCGTCGAGTGGGAGAACGCGGACTACTATCCCGTCAAGCGCGACGGGTTCCAATACGACGACGAGAGCTATCTCGAATGCTTCGACTCGTGGGAGGGTTGGCACGACCCCGACGGGATGGACTATCCCAAGATGATCGAGAAGTTCAAACTCGCCGAGCGGCACGACGCGGGCGAATTCGACGAGGTGTGGCTGTTCGGCGCGCCCTACTTCGGCTATTGGGAGGCGGCGATGGCGGGACCCGGCGCCTTCTTCATCAACGGCGGCGTGTACGACGAAGTCGAGTCCGTGGAGCCGTTCGCCATTATGGGATTCAACTACGAACGCGGCGTCGCCGAAATGGTGCACGATCTCTGCCATCGAACCGAATCGACGATGAGCCGCGTCTATGGCGGCTGGGAGACGGACGAGCTGACGACGAACTGGGCGCGCTTCGCCGCGAACGAGCATCAGTCCGGGACGGCGGCGGTCGGCACTTGCCACTTCCCGCCGAACGGCGAGAAGCACTACGACTACGCGAATCCGCGCACCGTGCAATCTTCGGCGGATGATTGGCTCGACTATCCGGAACTCGACGGCGAGACGAAGCCCGTCAATCGCGAGACGTGGGGCGGTCCGGACTATCAGCTCAACTACCTCGAGTGGTGGTTCACGCGTCTGCCGCGCGCGCCGGGTTGGAACGAGGACGGAAGACTCAACAACTGGTGGGAGTACGTCTTCAACTTCGTCGAGTACGACGAGGAAGGAAAGCGGATCGAAGGTTAGCGGCGCGGCGCGTGGCGATCGTAGAGGTCGTTGTATCGCGCGAGCGTCGTCTCGACGTCGAAGGTTTGCAGGACATAGCTCCGCGCTCGTTCCGTACGGGCGCGGAGTTCTTCTTTGCGCGCAAGCGTCTCGCGCAACTTCTCCGCCAAATCAGCCGCGTCTGTATTCTTGAACAAGGCGCCGAACTCGCCCTCGCGCGTGATCTCGCGAAACGTCGTGATATCCGAGCAAACGACGGGAACCTCCGTCGCCATCGCCTCGACCAACACGTAGCCGAAGCCCTCCGCGACCGAGGGAAGCGCGAAGACGTCGAACGCGTTGAGGAGATCGGTCGCGTCGGTTCGGGCGCCCGTGAAGACGACGCGGTCGCGAACGCCTAAGCGCTCCGCCGACGCTTCAAGGTCGCGCAACATCGTCGGCTCGTTTTGCACCGTCCCTCCGACGACGACCAACGCAAGATCTTCCGACTCCTTGGCGAGTACGCCGAACGCCTCGATTAAAAAGCGTTGCCCCTTGCGGAAGCTTAACCCGCCGATCGTCCCGATTACCCGCTTACCCTCGACGCCGAGTTCGCGACGCGCTCGTTCTCGCTTCCCCGCGTCGGGCGCGAGGTTTGAGAAATCCAACCCGTTGTAGATGAGCTCGTATTTGTCGAGATCGACGCGGTCGGTTTTGGCGGAGCGTCGCAGCACGCTCTCTGATACGGCGACGATCTTCGTCGTCCGCTTGGCGAGGAATCGGTTGACGCGATGGTGGATCGGCTTGAGCCACTCGAAAAGGTTGTGGTGTGTGACGAACACGACGGGCGTGCGGGCGAGGAGCGCGGCGAATCTCGTCATAAACGCGGGAAAGAAATCGTGCGAGTGAACGACGTCGATCCGCTCTCGTTTAAGGATACGCGAGAGTTTCCAAATCTGTCGGATGTTACGGAACCAGTTGCGCGGCGATTGATCGTTCGTCGCGGCGAGTACGTGCATCTTGTAGCCCCCTTCCTCCACCCACTCGGCATGATCGCCACGCTCGATGAGGCAACAGACCGAGTGTTCATATCGGTCGGGATCGACTCCCTCGAGGAGCATGCGGATGTACTTCTCCGTGCCGCCACGGTAGAAGCCGTTGTAAACGTTGAGGACTTTACGCTTGTTTTTCATCGCTATTCAATGTTGGGTTGACGGGCGGATCGTCGCGCCGGTAAACGTCGTCGAGCGCTTGATAGACGCGGCGGAACTCGTCGCGCTTCTCGCGTTCGACGAAGAAGGGCAAGGCGATCCGACGGAGCGCCAACTGGAGACGGACAAGCGCGCGGAAAAGAAAGCGTCGCCCGGCGCCGTAATGTTTTTTGACGAAGAGGAGCTTGCTCTCGAAGATTCGCCGTACGCGATCGCTCTTTACTTTGGCGGTCACCTTTCCCGCCGCGTGTATCATCACGGCGTCCCGCAAGAACGCCGTCGGATAGCCCGCGCGGCGGGCGCGATAACAAAGGTCGGTCTCCTCGGCGAAGAGAAAAAAGTCCTCGTCGAAACCGCCCGTCGCCTCGACGACTTCGCGGCGAATCGCCATACACGAGCCGTACACAAAGTCGGTTCGATAGTGGGACTTGTCGAAGAAAACTCGTCGCAGACGTTTGCGCAACCGAAAGAGGCGTTCATTCAATCCGAACAACGCGAAGAGCTCTTCGACGAGCGAGGGGAATGAGCGCGCGGTCTCTTGGACGGAGCCGTCCTCGTACACCTGTCGATGCCCGACGATTCCGTACTCGGGGCGCTCGGTCATGAAGTCGATCGTCTTCTTGATCGAGTTCTCGACGAGAAGGGCGTCGGGATTGAGGAGAAAATACGTGTCCGCCTCGACGAGGCGGAGGGCGGCGTTGTTGCCCGCGCCGAATCCCCGGTTGTGTTCGAGGACGATATACTCGACGTCGGTATAGTCGCGTCGTAGTCGGTCGAAGCCGGGTTCGATGGATCCGTTGTCAACTACGTAAATCTGATAATCGACGTCGCGCGTATGCTTGCGGATGGAACCGATCAAGCGACCGACATCGTCGGCGAGGTTGTAGTTTACTATGACGACGGCGACGCGGGTCATTGTTTCGCGAGTTTTTGGTAAAGGCGGAAGTATGTCTCGGCGGTTTGATCGACCGTGAGATTGTTCTCGGCGTACGCTCGGCATCTCGCGCGCGTATCTTTCTCGCCGACGAGCGCGAGCATATCGTCGAGCGCTCGGTCGAGATCGGATTGATGGTCGCGAACGACGACGCCGAGTCGGTTCTCGCGCGCGATCGCTTCCGTGTCCCCGATTTCGGGAGAAAGGAGGACGGGTAATCCCGCCGCGAGGTACTCGCCAAACTTGATGGGCGCGGATACGCGACTGACGACGTCGCGTATTCTGAACGAGAAACCAAAATCCGCCAACGAAAGCAAACACCCGTAGTCGTCGCCGTATGCTTCCGCGACAAGATATTCGTCCGAAGTCGCGGCGGTTTGGTGAAGCGCCTCTTTCGCGCGCTCTCCTTGGTGGGTTAGTACGAGAAAAAACGCGTCCGGGCGTTTCGCTCGCAATCGGATGAACGCCTCGACGGTCTCGGAAAACATGTGCCAGGAGGCGACGGCGCCGGCGTAGGCGACGACTATGCGTTTACCGAATCGATCGTTTTTTAATCTCTTGCGGTCGGCTTCCGCATAGTCGAAGCGTTCCTTGGCGAAACCGTTGGGAATCACGACGACTTTGTCAATCGCCGATTGCGGAAGGTCGTACGCGTCGGCGACGTAGTCGCGAAAGGCGTTCGAGACGACGACGGTCGCGTCGGCGCGAAGGAGGAGGCGTCGTTCGTTGCGTCGCTCCGCGGCCGCTCTGAGTCGATCGCCTCGGAGGCGCGCCTCTTCGCTGAACAGACCGCGGTTATCGAAGAGAACCTTGGCGGTGGTACCCCGCGCGGCACGCGCGCCGACGAGCGCGGGAAGATTGCTCCGGCAGTGCACGACGTCGATTCCTCGCTCGCGGATAAGTTCGTTCGCCGTCCGCGCTCCGCGGGTCGCGATCTCCGCCAGCCGCAACGCGCGCCGAATCTTCGAGCCGTCGTTCCTGAGGAACAAAGGACGCGCCTCGCCGAACGACGAGACGATCTCGAGCGCGTTCGCGTAGCGCTCCCGAAGGCCGGGCTCGGCGGCAAACGCATGTTCACTCTCGAAGGACAGCACGACGAACTCCGCGCCGCGACGAGCGTTGCGCCGCATTGCGGGAAATCCTTGCGAAAGGAGAATAGGATTGCCGAGGGAGCCGTCAACTATAAAAAGTATTTTCATCGCCGAATAAATTAATCTTTCAAGTTATCAAAAAACGGCGGGAATATCTCGACGCTCGGCGGGTAATTGGAAACGACTTTTCTGAATTTACGAGTTGCGTGAAATAGTCGTATCTTAAATGTTTGTCAAATTCGTCGTCGTCGGACGGCAGAGCGAACGATATGAGCGTAAAACGGAACAACGCCGGATCGAAGAAAACGATCGTCGTAAAGGGAGCGCGCGAGCACAACCTGAAGAACGTCGATCTCGAATTGCCCCGCAATAAGCTCGTCGTCTTTACGGGGGTGAGCGGCAGCGGTAAGTCGTCGTTGGTGTTCGATACGATCTACGCCGAAGGACAACGGCGCTACGTCGAAAGTATGTCCTCCTACGCGCGGCAGTTTTTAGAGCGCGTCGGCAAGCCCGACGTGGACGCGATGCACGGCGTCTCGCCCGCGGTGGCGATCGAGCAGAAGACGGGGTCGCACAATCCCCGTTCGACCGTCGGCACGGCGACGGAGCTCTACGACCATCTCCGCCTTCTCTTCGCGCGCCTCGGTAAAACGCTCTGCTTCGATTGCGGATCGGTCGTTAAACGCTCGACCGTCGGGGACGTCGCCGACTGGCTCGACGAACGCGAGGACGGATCGAAGTGGTACCTCGCGTTTCCCATGCCCGACCACGAGGGGCGAAGCGTTCGGGACGAGCTCGACTATCTGAAGAAGCGCGGGTTCTTTCGCGTGTATTACAACGGCGAGTATAAGGAGATCGACGATCTGACGCGGGCGCCGCGCACGAAGGACAAAGCGCGTCCCGTCGTCAAGCGTTTCAAAGCGAAGCCGGGAAGCTCGCGCGAGGAACTCGCCGACTCGATCGAGACGGCGTTCCGAGAGGGCGAGGGACGGCTCGTGCTCGTGAACGCGGACACGGGCGAGGAGAAGGAGTTCGCGCAATTCTACGAGTGTTGCGGAATAACCTACGAGGAACCGGAGCCGCGTTTCTTCTCGTTTAATAATCCGTACGGCGCTTGCCCCGTCTGTCAAGGGTTTGGGCGGACGATGGGCATCGACATCGATCTTGTCGCGCCGGATCAATCGCTCTCGATTCGCGAAGGCGCGATCGCGCCGTGGCGCACGCAGAAATACGCGGGGCACTTGCGCAATCTCATCAAGTTCGCCAAGAGCCGCGGCATCCCCGTCGATAAACCGTTCCGCGAATTGACCGACGAGCAGATCGAGGCGATCCGCTCGGGGGGCGAGGGATACGTCGGGATCGACAAGTTCTTCAAGGCGATGGAGAGCAAAACCTATAAAATGCACATCCGCGTTTACCTAAGTAAGTATCGCGGATATTCTCGGTGCCACGCGTGCAAAGGGTCGCGGCTCCGACGCGAGGCGCTACAAGTGCGCGTCGGCGAACTCTCCATTCACGACGTGGTGATGATGCCGATCGAGCGCGCGCTCGAGTGGGCGAACGAACTCGAGACGACCGACTACGAGCGGAAAGTGGGCGAGCGGATTATCAAGGAACTGCGGAAGCGGTTGTCGTTCCTGAACGACGTGGGGCTCGGCTATCTCACGCTCGACCGCTTGAGCTCGACGCTCTCGGGCGGCGAGACGCAACGCATCAACCTCGCCACGGCGCTCGGTTCTTCGCTCGTCGGCGCGCTCTACGTGTTGGACGAACCGACGATAGGCCTCCATCCGCGCGATAACGCCCGCCTGATCGACATCCTCAAACGCTTGCGCGACATCGGCAACACGACGCTCGTCGTAGAGCACGATCCCGAGATGATGCGCGAAGCCGATCTGATCGTCGATATTGGACCGGGCGCGGGCGAGCGGGGCGGAGAGATCGTGGCGGTTGGAACGCCCGAGGAATTGGCGAAGTGTAAGAACTCCGTGACGGGACAATATCTGGCGCGGAAGAAAACGATTCCGATTCGACGAGAGACGAAGTCGCGAACGAGGAAGTCGATCAAGATTCGCGGCGCGCGCGAGCATAATCTTAAGATGATCGACGCGACGATTCCGCTTAACAGATTTGTGGTGGTGACGGGCGTAAGCGGCTCGGGAAAATCGACGTTGGTGCGGGACGTCCTCTACGGCGCCGTCGCCGCCGAGTTGGGATTGAACCCGAAGTCGATCGGCAAGCATCGCTCGATCGAGGGCGTCGAGAATCTCGACCACGTCGAGATCGTCGATCAATCGCCGATTGGGAAATCGCCGCGCTCCAATCCGATCAGCTATATCAAGGCGTTCGAGATCATCCGCGAGGTGTTCGCCGATACGCCGCTGGCAAAAACGAAGGGCTACAAACCGGGATACTTTTCCTTCAACGTGGCCGGCGGCAGGTGCGAGACGTGCCAAGGCGAAGGATACATCAAGGTGGATATGCAGTTCCTCGCCGACGTCTATCTCGAATGCGAAGACTGCAAGGGGACGCGCTACAAACGCGAGACGCGCGAGATCGAGTATCGCGGGAAGAATATTGTGGACGTCCTCAACATGACCGCCGACGAGGCGTTGGAGTTTTTCAAATCCAAAAGGAAACTCCACGACGCTTTGCAAACGCTCTCCGACGTGGGGCTTGGATACATCCGCTTGGGGCAGGCGTCCAACACGCTCTCGGGCGGAGAGGCGCAGCGCGTTAAGCTCGCCGCGCATATGCTGGCGCGACGCGAAGGGCGACGGGGGCTCTTCATCTTCGACGAACCGACGACGGGTTTGCACTTCGACGACGTCTCGAAACTGCTCGACTGTTTTCAAATGTTGATCGACGGCGGGAACTCGGTGGTGGTGATCGAGCATAATCTCGACGTGATCAAGTGCGCGGACTACGTTGTCGATCTCGGTCCCGAAGCGGGTTTCCGAGGCGGCGATTTGGTCGTCGCGGGAACGCCCGAGCAAGTGATGAAGTGCGAGAAGTCGTGGACGGGAAAGTATCTGAAGGAATACCTCGGTTCAATCGGACAACGATAATTCGGCGCCGGCGTCGCGCCGACGCTTAACCACCGACGCCGCCAATCCCGCGAAAAACCACACGAACGCGACGACTTCATGGTCGCCGAAATTCCAGTTGCCAACGCCCGACGCGAGATACGCGACGAACGCCCCCAACGCTCCGACGGCGAACGCGCGATCGAACGTGCCGCGTTCCGCGAGGCGGACGGCGCGAAGGTGGACGACCGCGAGCGATCCGATCAACCATAGATAGGCGAGGAGTCCGACGACGCCGAGCGTCGCGAGCAAGTGGAGGTAGTTATTGTGGAGGTGACCGTACGCCTCTTTCTGATGCGGCTCGCGATACGCGAAAAAGTACGGATGCAAGTCAACGTCGCCGACGCCGAAGACGGGATTGTCGGCTATGATCCTCGCGCCGATGGACCAGAGCGTCAGGCGCTCTTGGTTGGAGCGGGTCGCGAAATCGAAGAGGGAGAGGAGACGATTGCTTCGCCAATAGACCGCCCAGGCGCGCTCCCCCGATTTCTCGAATCCCATCGGAAGTAGCGGAGCGGAAACGGCGGCGAGAACGCGCACGGAGTCGTCGTCGAGCGTCGCCTCGAAGCCCTCGCCGCTAAAGAAGAATCCGACGACGGTGTCCTCGTCGTAATCGACGAGCCAAAGGTCGCGGAGTTCCCGTCGAGACACGGTGAGCGGATGCACGGCGCCGTCGGCGTAGTCGAAAAGGCGAAAACCGTTGAGGAGCGCGGAGCATCCGAGGCCGAGAAAGGGACGACTTACTTCGTCGGGCGGCAAGACGGCGAGCGTGTCGGATTTCGTCGCTCCGTTCTCCGCGCGGAGAACGACGAGTCCTCGATGCCGGGAATAGACAAGCGTGCGCGAAGAGTCGGGGACGACGGCGCCGAAGTCGAGGAGCGGAACGCGCGAGACGATTTTCGGGTCGGCGGGGTCGCGCCAAACGGTTACGCCGCTGTCGCGATCGACGGCGTAGAAATAGTCGCGGTGAGCGGCGGCGTCGCGAGTTTTCCCGGGCGACCAGAACTCGCGTTCGAAGACGAAAGAGTCGGCGCGGGGCGCGTACAGAAGAAAGCGATTGTCCAACGTCATCACGACGAAGCGGTCGTCGTTCCACGGGATGAGTTTCAACGCGGGCGAGGGCGTTTCGATGAAAGGCAAGACTTCTCCGTCGCGATACTCGAGCACGCCGCCGGCGTAGTCGGCGACGAGAAGTCGGTCGCCGAAGCGTACGCAGTCGTTGGCTTTGTCGAACGTCGGCGTTTGTCGTTCCACAAGCCATTGGTCGCCGACGCGACGATATTCAATAACCGCGCTCCGGTCGGGGATAAGCAAAATATACATAAGCGCGGCGACGGGTATCGGGGCGATCGCCCACCACTTCCGCTCGACGAGGGCGACGGCGAACGCGCCGGCGACGAATCCAATCCATGCGGAGCGACTATACGACACGACGACCGCGAGGAGAGAGAGCGCCCCGATCGATCCGAAAAGCGCTCTTCGCCAAACGCCGCGTCGCTCCAACCAAGCGATCGACAGCGCGGCGAGGGCGACGAACGCGAACATTTGGCCCACGGTAATGTGGTGGGTGAGGACTTCCGGACCGCGGTGGTGGCGGCGATACCAGCCGTCTTGCCACCGGAGGACGCCCTCGACGACGTAGTAGAGCGCGAAGAGTCCGGCGACGACCAAGAGCGCCGAGGCGATCCGCTCGACGTTCTCCTTGCGTAGCGCGGCGACCGAGGCGGCGACGTAAAGATACGGAACGAGGACGACGCGCTTTACTAAATGCCGGAAGGCGTCGCCCGTGTGATCGCTCAGGGCGGCGGAGACGACGGCGGCGAGGAAGAAGGCGATTAGCGCGGGTTCGACGTCGAGGCGAAAAAACGCGTTTTGCTTTGCGACGATCGAGCGAACGACGAGAAGAAAGAACGCGGCGTAGAACGCCGTCTGGTTAACGAAGAGTCCGTGGATCATACTCGCCGCGGCGACGAGAAGAAGCGCGAGGAGTACGCCGTCGATCACGCGAACGTCGCGACGGTCGGTTGTCACGACGCCCCCGCGAGTTTGAGCATATTATCCAACGCGAAATCGACGACGCTCGAAAAGTAATCCCACAACGGACTGTAGATGAAGACGAGGAGAATGAACGTTCCGTAAGCGCCCAAGCGCATGTAGCTTCGCATCGTTTCGGTCGGGAAGAGCGCGTAGAGGAGATGCGAGCCGTCGAGCGGGGGAATGGGGAGCAAGTTGAAAAGGCAAAGGAAGACGTTGAGGTACATGCCGTACCATGCGATTTGCACGACGACGTTGGCGACGTCGATTGGGAGGAAAGGGCCATGAAAGACGGCGGCGAAGACGGCGAGGAACGCGAAGGCGAGCGCGAGGTTGGCGCCGGGACCGAAGAACGTTACGACCGCGTCGTCGCCGCGCGGGTCGCCGAAATTGGCGGGATTGACGGGCACGGGCTTCGCCCACCCGATGAGCGCGAAGCCGGAGAAGAACGCCATCAGCGGCATCAAGACCGAGCCGACGAGATCGAGGTGCTTGAGCGGATTGAGCGTAAGGCGTCCTTGCTTTTTGGCGGTGTCGTCGCCGTAGTGATACGCGGCGCGCGCGTGGGCGTACTCGTGCGCGGCGATCGAGAGAAAGAAGATCGGCATGAGCGTCGCGAAATGAAGCAGGCGTTCGATCGCTTCGTGATTAAACATACTATCCTCGCGGGTGATACCGTCGATGCTCTTCTTTGACGAATTGACGATCGACGTGCGTGTAGATTTGTGTTGCTGAAATATCGACGTGACCGAGCATCTCTTGCACGGCGCGGAGGTCGGCGCCCCCCTCGATAAGGTGCGTGGCGAACGAGTGGCGAAACGTGTGCGGATGAATCTTTCGCTCGATACCCGCGTCCCGCGCGGCGTTCGCGACGACGTTGTACACGCCCATCCGAGAAAGCCGTGTACCGCGCGCGTTGAGGAAGACGACGTTCTCGCCCGCCGCTTGTCGATTGAGTATGGGGCGGCCTCGCTTGAGGTACTCGCGTAGATACGTTACGGCGCTCGAACCGATCGGGACGAGCCGTTCTTTTGCGCCTTTGCCGAAGACGCGGACGACGCGGTCGTCGAAAAAGATGTTCGAAAGCGTCAGCCCGATAAGCTCCGAGACGCGCAAGCCGCACGCGTAGAACGTCTCGAGTATGGCGCGGTCGCGGACGCCGCGAGGGTTGGCGAGGTCGGCGGTGGCGAACATTTGTTCGATCTCCTCGACGCTCAAGACGTCGGGAAGTTTGCGGGAGAGTTTCGGCGCGTCGAGCTTATCTGCGGGATTGCGCTCGATGTAGTCGTTCGCGGCGAGCCAGTTGAAAAAGGTTTTAATCGACGAAAGGCGTCGCGCCGCCGATCGGGTCGAGAGTCCGAGATCGTACAACGTTGTAAGATAATCGTGAAGCGTCGGGGCGTCGGCGTCGCTCCAATCGGTTACGCCGCGCTCTTTGAGGAACGCGAGCAGCCCGTTCAAGTCGCGGGTGTACGCGTCGAGGGTGTTGTCGGAAAGGTTGCGTTCGAACTTAAGCGACGCGGCGAATTCGCGGAGGAAGTCGTCCCGTCCAACGACGACCGTGTTCACGACGACTTATCGTCCTTCGGATCCTCCTTGACGCCGTCGCTCGCCTCGTCCCGCGACTCCATCTTGTCCTGGTTCGGATAGCGTACGCGTCGGTGGCGTTGGCCCAGCAGAATACCGACGAAGGTTTTACGAATCCTTCTGAGATCGGCGAATGTAAGCGGCGTCTCGTCCAGCTGTCCCGACTCGAAGCGAGCGCGGATCAGATTGGCGATGAGGTTCTCGATCTTTTCGGCGTCAGGATCGTCGAGGGAACGGACGGCGGACTCGCACGCGTCGGCGACCATCAGGATGCCCGTCTCTTTGGAATTCGGTTTGGGTCCGGGATAGCGGTAGTCGGCGACGTCCACATTCTCCTCGCCGTAAAGCTCTTTGGCCTTCTCGTAGAAATACGTGATCACCATATCGCCGTGGTGCATCGGGATGAAGTCGATAATCTCTTGGGGAAGCTTGTATTGCTTAGCCGTTTCTATCCCCTTCTCGACGTGTCGTCGGATGAGCGCGGCGCTCTCCTCGGGTTTTCGCTCGTCGTGCGGATTGCCGGCGTCGAGCTGGTTCTCGACGAAATTATCCGGTGAGAACATTTTGCCGATGTCGTGGTAGTAGGCGCCGACTCTCGCCAGCATCGGATTGGCGCCGATCGCTTCGGCGGCGGATTCGGCGAGGGTGCCGATGGTGACCGAGTGACTGAAGGTGCCGGGCGCCTTGCGGGAAAGCTCGCGCAGGAGCGGACGGTCAAAGTTGCTCAACTCGAGGAGCGTCAAGTCGGTGGTGATGCCGAAAATCCGTTCGAGGAAAACGAGCAAGCCGTAGGCGAGCGCCGGGCTGAGGAGCGCGTTAATCGCGGCGAACCCGACGTCGATAAAAATATCGCCCATCGGAGAGTATCGCTCGAGACCGAAGGCGACGATGGCGACGGCGTATCCGAGGAGGATGAAGCCGAAGGAGTGAAAAATTTGCGAACGGTTTTGAATGTCGCGTACGGTGTACACCGCGAGCGAGCCGGCGACGACGTTCATCACGGCGAACGAGTAGTCGTTCCCGCGAATAGCCGCGCACATCAACGCCAATATCATCGTCGTGTAGAATCCGACGCGCGAGTCGAACACGATCGTGAGCATCATCGACGCGGCGGGGATGAAGACGAGAAGGTGGATCGACGCGCTCGAATCGATCTGATTGGCGATGTACGTCAGCGAGCCCATCCACAGGAAGAGAAGCGCGAAGAGCGAGAGCTTGAGGTTGTCGTTCCACAAGCGCGGACGGAAATAGTAAAGATAGATGAGAAGGATCGACAAGAGCGCGAGGGTGTGGAGGAACTTTCCGAGCAGTTGCAGCCATCGATTCTGCGCGCCGCTCATCTCGCCCTTCACGTTCTTGTAGGAGTCGATCTTGCGTTTAATGTCGGACGTTACGCGGTCGTGCTTGGCGACGATGCGTTCGTTCTCGTTGACGATGCCGACGTTGCGGGAGACTTTGCTCTGCCTCAGCGCGATCTCCTCGCGCGTGAGTCCCGGCTGATAGAGCACGTTCGGCTGAACGAAGTGCGCGACGTATTCCACCAACGCCCTGCGCGTCGCCTCGTTCTCCGCGAGTCGGCTCACCACGCGGTCGATCTTGGCGCGGGCGGCGTCGCGATCGAGGTACGCCTTCTCGGGCGCGATGATGTCGATTTTCCCTTGGCGGATGGAGATCGAGTCGCGGCCGATCTTGTCGTAGCTCATGTTGAGCACGCCCGTTTCGTACACGGCGTTGAGCGCCTCCCGGGCGTGTTCGTAAAGGGTCGAGAGCGTCGCGCCGTCCTCCGCGCCTTGTCGTTCGCGGACGCGCGCCGCGCGGAACGTTTTGTAGGAGGCGGCGGAGAGGAACGTCGGGGGTTGGAAGAGCGTGTCTTCCGAGGCGAGGTTGCCGTCGATCGTCTCGCGCAACGTCGCGTTGTATCGGGCGAGCGAGTCGCGCGCCGTTTCGGCGGGCGTCGAAGTTTTAAGGAAGATCGGGAGGACGTCCTCCTTCGCCTCCTCGAGTTGGCGCCGATAGAGTTGCTTATCCTTATAGATGGGGAAACTGAAGTCGGCGATGAGATCGTCTTGGATCCAGATGGAGCCGACGGGCACCTCGGATTCGAGCGACTCGCCCGTCGGGAACATAACCGTCAGCGCCGCCGCGGTCGCCGCGAGCATCAGTATCTTTACGCGTTTGCTCTCTTTTATTTTCATAGCGCTCGTGCGTCGTTTCCGAGTAAGTTACGAAAACGGCGGCGGTATAAAAACACTACGCGCCTTCCGCGCTCTTCTCGGCGAGGTCGCCCTTCCGAAGGTTGGAGCGGATGACGGTCGCGGCGACGACCGAGCCCGCGAGCGCGACGCCTCCCGTGAGGAACTCCGCGAAAATAAGTTGGCCGATGCCGTACAGCGCGCTATAGACGAGGACGACGCCCAAGACCCAGTTGACGAACAAGCGTCCGAACCCTTGTCCGCCGCGGACCTCCGGCAGTTTCTCTTGGATGCGCCGCCACCCGATTCCGCCGGGATAGGCGCGGCGATAGAATTTGATCAGCGTCTCCTCGTCCGTCGGTTTGGTGAGAAACGTGACGGCGAGCCAGACGATCGTCGTGCCGAGGACGGTCGGGTAGAGGGTGATCGGCGACTCGACGTCGAAGCCGTAGCGCGCGATCGGATAGATGACGAGCGGCGCGATCATCGAGCTGATCTCGCTCCACGCGTTCACGCGCCACCACCACCAACGCAGAATAAGCGCGGCGCCCATGCCCGCGCTCGCGTTGATGATGAACTCCCACGCGCCCGAAACGGTGTGGAGGAGGAACCGCGTAATCAACAGCGATAGCAGAACCAGCAACACGATCGATACGCGCGAGACGAGCACGTAGTGTCGCTCGTCCTTGTCGGGCTTGATGAATCGCCGATAGAAATCGTTGACGATGTAGGACGTCCCCCAATTAAGCTGGGACGCGATAGTGGACATATACGCCGCGAGGAACGTCGCCAAGAGCAAGCCGAGCAAACCGGCGGGAAGGTGGCGGATCATCAGTTTCGGATACATCACGCCCGGGTCGATCGTGTTTTCGTACTTCTCGTAAAACTGTCGGAACTCCTCGTCTTGGAATTTCGCGTCGTCGGAGAGGAGGAGCGTCCGATCGTCGTATGCGCGCTCGGCGAGCTCGTACATAGCCGGGTTTTCCTTTTGGAGCGCCTCGGGGCTGTGCGCGCGCGGAAGCAGAACCAGCGCGGCGAGCGCGACGACGATCCAGGGCCAAGGGCGAATGGCGTAGTGCGCGATGGTGAACCAGAGCGTTGCGAAGAGCGAGTGTTCCTCGTTCTTGGCGGACATCATCCGCTGCGCCACGTAGCCGCCGCCGCCCGGGTCGCTGCCGGGATACCAGCTCGACCACCACTGCAACCCGACGTGCGCGATGAACGCGCCGACGCTGAGCGCCAACACGCCTCCCGTCACCCCTTCGACGGAGACGTCGCCGATCCTCGGGAAGAAATCCAACACGCGCGGCGCCAACTGATCCGCCAAACCGACGGTGCCGCCGATTTCCGGCAGGTTGACGACGATGACCGCGAGAATGACGCAGCCGCCCATCGCGAATACGAACTGAAAGCTATCCGTCCGAGCCGTGCCCACCAAGCCCGAGGCGGAGGCGTACACGCCGATGATCACCGCCGCGATCGCGACGAGGAGGAAGGCGTCGAACTGCGGAACCGTAACGGCGAAGATTTTCTCCATCGCTTTGTGCACCCAGCCGAGCACGACGGCGTTCATAAACACGCCGAGATAGAGCGCGCGGAATCCGCGAAGCCACGCCGCCGGCTTGCCCGAGTAGCGGAGCTCGACGAACTCGACGTCCGTCATTATGTCGGCGCGTCGCCACAGTTTCGCGAAGAAGAAGACGGTGAGCATGCCGCCGATGGCGAGGTTCCACCAAAGCCAGTTGCCCGCCACGCCGTTCTTCGCCACCAACTCGGTGACGGCGAGAGGCGTGTCGGCGGCGAACGTCGTCGCCACCATAGCCGTGCCCGCGATGTACCACGGGAGGTTCCTGCCCGAGAGGAAGAACTCGCCCGTGCCTTTGCTCGCTTGCTTGGAATAGTACGCCGCGATGCCGAAGATGGCGAGGAAGAAAAGCGCGATGACCGCGCCGTCGATCAATTGGAGTTCCGCCATAACCCTGTCTTTCCTGCTTGTGTCTTGCCCGCGTGTTCGGATAACGTCCCCAAGCCACGCGGGAATCCGCTACGCCTCGGGCGCCTTCTTCTCGCGTTTGGAGAGCGCCGCGAGCGCCGATCCGACGACGAGCGACGCCGCGACGCCGACGAGCGTGAACCACGTCCACGCCACCAACCCGAGCGCGATGACCGTGATCATTATGAAAATGCCCGCCACGAACGCCGCGAGCGCGTCCTCTTGCTTCGCTTTCTTGTTAAGCGCGCCGAGGAGGAAGACGCCGAGCAATCCGCCGTAGGTGAACGACGCGATGCTCAAGGCGACTTCGACGACCGCGCGCGGCGAGTTCATAAAAATTGCCGCCGAACCGATAAGCGCCGCCGCCCAGAAAATCGTGATCACGCGCGAAACAAAGAGCTGCCCCTTGTCGTCGCGCGCCTTCTTCGAGAACGGGATGAATAGATCGAGCATCGTCGAACTGGAGAGCGAACTCATCGAACCCGCGATGGTGGACATCGCCGCGGCGAACAAGCCGGCGATGATGAAGCCCGTCACGCCCGGAGGCAGGTGTCGCAAAATGAAATAAGGGAAGACTTCGTCGCTGATCATATCGGTCTCGCCCAAGAACGCGTAGAGCATAACGCCGAGGACCATGAAAATCGCGAATTGGAAGATGACGATCACGCCGCTTCCGATCAGCGCCTTGCGCGCGCTCTTCAAATCCCGCGTCGCCAAGAGGCGTTGCACCACCAGCTGATCGACGCCATGGGAGGCCATCGAGAGGAAGGCGCCGCCGATCAAGCCCGAGACGAGGGTGTAGGGATCCGAGAAGAATCCCTTAACGCCGAGATCGAAGCCGAGATTGATCACCTCGAATTTGCTCGTGTCCGACGCCGCCGCCACGACCGCGCTCCATCCGCCCGGAATGAGGTGCAGCAAGAAGCCGATGCTTACGACCGCGCCGCCGAGATAGACGAACATCTGCACCGCGTCCACCCAGATGACGCCCTTGACGCCGCCCGTGTAGGTGTAAACCAAACTCACGATCGCGATGAGTACGATGGCGAGGAGCGGGTCGATGTCCACCATCAAGTAGAGCGGAATGGCGGTGGCGTAGAGCCGAACGCCGTCCGCCGCCCATCGCGTAAAGAGGAAGACGATCGAGGCGAACGAGCGGGTTTTCGCGCCGAAGCGGTTTTCGAGGAACGAGTAGGCGGTCGAGAGATCCCCCGCGAAATACTTGGGCAGGAGAACGAACGAGACGACGACGCGCCCGAGCAAGTAGCCGACGGTGAGCTGGAGGAAATTCAGGTTCGTGAGATACGCCAAGCCGGGGATGGAGATGAAGGTGAGCGTGCTCGTTTCGGCGGCGACGATGGCGAAGCAGACGGCGAACCACGGCGCCTTCGACGTTCCGAGAAAATAGTCTTTCACGCTGCGCTGCTTGCCGCCCGCGAGCGCGCCCCAAAGAGCGACGCCGACGAGAAAGACGACAATAATAATATAGTCGATAACGGGAACGGCGTGGGAGGCGTCAGGCACGGTTATTCTCCTTTGAGGATTTTCATCGCTTCGCTTTCGGATGGGGCGAGCGTAAGCAGTTGGTCGAGCCGCGTGATTTCGAGTAGTTTTAAAAGTCGCTCGGAAACGCCGACAAATACCGCGACGCCCTTCGCCGCGGCGGCCAATCGGTGGGCGACGAGGAGGGCGCCCAATCCGGAACTGTCGCACGACTCGACGCTCGTGAGATCGATCGCCAGTTTGCCCGCGTCGTTCTTGCGGATCGCCTCGGCGACCTCGCGCTTCACCAATCCCGAGATCTCCGCGTCGAGGCGCGGCTCTCGGAGGCGAAAGACGATCGCGTCGTCGATTTTTTCAACGTCGAAATTCATATCAGAACATTTCCAACACTCTGGTGAGTTCGGCGTAGGCGCCCGCGGCGTCCCTGTTCTTCACGTCGATTTGCATCTCGAAGTACTCGTCCGCGCCCGGCTTCGCGAACCCGATGCGGAGCGCGGCGCGCGGCGACGCGGCGCACAACGCGCAAAATTGGTTCTCTTCGCGATTAAGATCGATGACCACGTCGAACGTCAAGATACGAATCCTTTGGCGAAAGTCCGAAGCGGGGAGCTTGAGACGCGAGACGTCCTCCTCGTCGTATTTCTCGACGACGACCGTCGGCGCCATCGGCATCAAGCTCGTCAACTCCGCGTCGAGCAAGACGGTTACTTTCTTCCCGCGTTCGAGCAGGCGATCGACCACGCCGAGCGCGCTCTTGAAATCGTCGGCGTTTTGCGGAAGCACGACGAAGAACGTTTTCGCCGACTTGAACGCGTCGTTGAATTTGCGCGTCTTGTCGTCTCGGCGGCGCAACTGTTTGCGGATGAAATACAGGTTTGCGTTTCTTAGCCACGAAATCATTCGGCGTCGGCTTCCTTCAGCTTACGGTAAAATTCTTCTTCGGATACGACGGCGACGTTTTTCTTCTTCGCCGCGTCCAGTTTCGATCCCGGGTCGGCGCCCGCGATAACCGCGTCGGTCGCGCCGCTCACGGCGGAGACGACTTTGCCGCCCAGACGTTCGATGCGTTTCTTCGCCTCGGTTCGGGAGTGGCGTTCGAGCGATCCCGTGAGGACGAACTTTTTGCCCGCGAAAAAATTCTCGCCCGGCTCGGGCGTTTTGTCGGCTTCCGACTCGAATCGCAAGCCCGCCTTCTTCAGACGCTCGATAAGCGCGAGGTTCCGCGCGTCCTCGAAAAACGTTCGGACGCTCGTCGCGATGCGCGGACCGACGTCGGGCGCCTCTTGCAACTCATCCACCGTCGCGTTCGCCAACGCGCCGACGTCGCCGAACGTTCTCGCCAACGTTTGCGCCGCCGACTCGCCGACGAAGCGGACGCCCAAGGCGTAGAGTACGCGCTCGAACGGACGGCGTTTGCTCTCCTCGATAGCGTCGAGCAAATTGCGGACGCTCTTCTCGCCGAAGCCCTCGAGCGCCTCGATCTCCTCGGCGCGCTCGCGAAGGTCGTACACGTCCGCGAAGTTCGAGAGCAAGCCCGCCTCCACGAACGTCTCGACGACCGCCTCGCCCAACCCCTCGACGTCCATCGCCCCGCGCGAGGCGAAATGCCGGAGTCGCGCCTTCTTCTGCGCCGGACACTCGGCGTTCACGCAGTAGAGCCCGACCTCGTCTTCCTGTCGGGTAAGCTCGTCGCCGCAGGAAGGGCACGACTTCGGCGGTCGGATTTCCTTCTCGGAGCCGTCGCGGACGCGTTCGATCGGCGCGACGATTTTCGGAATCACGTCGCCGCCTTTCTCCACCGTTACGCGGTCTCCCTCGCGAACGTCCTTCCGCGTAATCTCGTCGTAGTTGTGGAGCGTCGCGCGGCTCACCGTCGATCCCGCCAACCGCACGGGCTCGAGTTCGGCGACGGGCGTGACGGCGCCGGTGCGTCCCACCTGCCACGTCACGCGTTCGAGCGTCGTCGTCGCTTGCTTCGCCTCGAATTTATAGGCGATCGCCCACCGCGGGGAGCGCGAGACGGCGCCGAGTTTTGCGCGCATCCGATAGTCGTTAATCTTGATCACCGCCCCGTCCACTTCGTAGTCGAGCTCGTCGCGGCGCGCCTCCAACCGCTCGACATGCTCGAGCGCTTCGGCGACGTTATTACAAAGGCGGTAATTCTCCGTCACCTTGAAGCGGAACGCTTCGAGTTTGCGGAGCGCGGCTTGGTGGTCGCCGAGCTCGGCGGGGGCGCCGACGATCTGATAGACGAAGATAGAGAGACCGCGCTTGGCGGCTATTCTCGGATCGTGGAGTTTCAGCGTTCCGGCGGCGGCGTTGCGCGGATTGGCGAACGGTTTCTCGCCCGCTCGTTCTCGCTCGCGATTAAGTTCCTCGAACGCCCGGATCGGCATAAAAATCTCTCCTCGGATCTCCACCCGTTCGTAGCCCTTCGGCGCGTCGAAAGAGAGGGGAACGGCGCGGACGACGCGGGCGTTGGGGAGGACGTCGTCGCCGCGTTTCCCGTCGCCCCGCGTGGCGGCGCTCGTTAGCTTGCCGTTCTCGTAGCGGAGGGAAATGGACGCGCCGTCGATCTTATACTCGACGACGTACTCCGGCTCCTCGCCGTCCAATCCTTCGCGCGCGCGGCGGTCGAAGTCCTCGAGTTCCCCTCGGTTGTAGGAGTTTTGGAGACTGAGCATCGGCTCGTCGTGCTCGACGGTCGGGAATTCTTCCGTGAGGTCGTCGCCGACGCGTTGGGTGGGGGAGTCGGGGGTTCGGAGTTCCGGGCGCTCCTCTTCGATCTTCTCGAGTTCTTGGAAGAGCTTGTCGTATTCCTTGTCGGAAACGAGCGGATCGTTGAGGACGTAGTAGTGGTAGTCGTACTCGTCGATTTTCTCGCGCAGTTCCTCGGCGCGCTTGGCGAGGTCTTCTCCCATAAGCCGTCCGGCTATTCGACGTCCACGCGTTCGACGCCTTCGCGGTCGATTTCGAAGGCGGCGTTGCCTCTCGAATTAACGGGCAGATCGATCCGTTCGCCGTCGAGCGTCAAGCGGATGCCCGGGGCGTTGTTCGTGGTGAGGCGGAATTTTCGAAGCGCCTTATACTCGTAGGTGAAGTTCCGATCGAACGTCAAATCGATCGGTCGTCCGTCGTCTTCGACCACCGCCACCCAGCTCCGCTCGCGAACGTCGAGCGCGAGCGTCATCGAGTCGGAAATCGCCGCGCCGTCCGAATCGGTTCGGTAGCGCTCGCGCTTATCCTCGACGATATCCTCGATGGCGGGTTCCTTAACGATCACGTCGTCGTCGGGTTTGATAAAGACGTAGTAAACGACGATAAACGCGACGACGGCGACGAGCCCGCCGATCATCGCCATCCGGTTGCGGGCGGCTTGCTTGGCGCGGGACTGATAGAAATCGTGTTCGTCGAAGTCCGAATCGTCCCCGACGACTTTTTTCTCGCCGCTCTCGCTCTCTTGCTCGTCCTGTTCGCGCTCGGCTTTTTTACGCTCGGCTTCCTCTTGTTCCATTTGATCGAGCGCCTTACCCGCCCTCGCCGCCTTGTAGCGCTTAACGGTCAACTCTTCGTTCATCTCGTAGAGCCGCGCCAACTCCTTGACGAAGGCGGCTACGTAAATGTCGGGGAGGAAGTCGAATTCGCCGGATTCCATCTTCTCGACGAATTTTGGATCGATGCGGATCTTCGAGGAAATCTGTTGGAGCGTCAGCTCGGAACGCTCGCGCGCTTGCTTAAGTTCTTCGCCGAGTTCTTGGAGGTGCGAGTTCATGTTGGGGCTTCCGAATTGTTGACGCGGCGTTTCCGCGCGCCGCTATTGAAAAATAAAAATTACCGTATTTTTTCAAATTTAGCAACAAAAGCGCCGTCCACGCCATGGCGGTTTGGCAGGGTTTGCACGCATCCCGAAGGGGTTATCGTCGCGGCGTCGAACGTTTCGGAGAGCGGAACCAGTCGGAACTCCGGGCGCTCGGCGAGGAAGCGGCGAACGATGTTCTCGTTCTCCTCCGGCTCGGTCGTGCACGTGCTATAGACGACCGCGCCGTCGGGCTTGATCATCGACGCGGCTTTGTTCAGCAACGCCAACTGGAGATCGTTCAAGCGCCGTACTTCCAGCAGGTCCTTCTTCCACTTGATTTCGGGCTTCTTCGAGAGCGTGCCCAACCCCGAGCAGGGGGCGTCCACCAGCGCGCGATCGAACTCCGCCTCGGGATACTCGAGCGCGTCGCCGATCCACGACGCGACGCACGTTACGCCCAAGCGCCCCATGTTCTCGAGCAAAAGGTTCATCCGCACCTCGAACCGATCGATCGCGACGATCTTCCCCTCGTTCCGCATAAGCTCGGCGATGTGGGAGGTCTTACCGCCGGGCGCGGCGCAGAGATCGACGACGCGCATGCCCGGCTTCGGATCCAACGCGCGAGCGGCGAATCCCGCGCTCTCGTCCTGCACGGTGAAGTGTCCCTTCTCGAAATACTCCCAGTTGCGGATGTTGGTGAGGTTGTGGAGCGTAAAAAATTCGTCGAGAAACGCGCCGCGATCGTGCTCCAAATCCACGGAGTTGAGAAGGTTCGCCATCTCGTCGGGGGTGGATTTAAGCGTGTTGACGCGGAGCGTCATCTTCGGCTTCTCGTTGTTGGCTCGGAGGAGCGCCTCGGTTTCCTCCTTGCCGTAGCGGGCGATCCACCGTTTCACGAGCCACGAGGGGTGTGAATAGTAGGCGGCGAAAAATCCGACGAGGTTCTCGCTCGGGGAGGGGTAGCGGAGCGCGTTCTTCGAACGGAGGATATTCCGCAGCACCGCGTTGGTGATGTTGCCGGGCTTTTCGCCGTGCAACTTTTTCACGAACTCGACCGCCTCGTTCACGACGGCGTATTCGGGCACGCGATCCAAAAACATTATCTGGTAGAGCGCGACGCGGAGGGCGTTCTTGAGGATGGGCAGCGCCTTCGAGAATTGTCCTTTGTAGAATCCGCTGAGGATCCAATCCAACCGCCCCATCCATCGAACAACGCCGTGCACCAGCTCGTAGAGGAACGCCTTATCCGCCGAGGAGAGGTCGTTGTTCTTGATGTTGTAGTCGAGCAGCTTGTCGAGGTACGAGTCGGTGCGCTCGACGCGATTGAGAATCTTAACGGCGATGCCGCGCACGCCCGAGTAGATGTCGTGGACGCGATGCGCCTCGATCTCGGTCGTCCGTTCGTCGTCGTGAGCCATACTCGGCGGTTCGATGGTTTTTGTGCAATAAAAAAGCCGTTCCACGCGAGAACGGCTTCAATCGTCGGTGGCGCCGATTCGCGCGTCGAGCGCGGCTTACTTGGCGTCTTGTTTCTTCTGGTATTTCTTGCGGAATTTCTCGACTCGACCCGCCGAATCCACCAACATCTGCTTGCCCGTGAAGAACGGATGCGAGCCGCTCGAAATCTCCAAGCGCGCCAGCGGATACGTGTTGCCGTCTTCCCACTCGATCGTTTCGGTCGTCTTGATCGTCGATTTCGTTAGGAACGCGAAATCGCACGAGAAATCCTTAAACACCACCGGTTGATACGTCGGATGAATTCCCTTTTTCATGTCTTCGCCTATCTTTGAAAATCTCTTGTTTCCGAAACCGAACAAGAAAGATATAAAAATTCTCTTTCCGACGCAACCAATTTTCGCCATTGACCCCGCAAAAAAGGCGGACTCGATCGCCCGCCTTCTCGCGTTCCGCTATCTAATATATATTACCCTTCCGTGATCGACTTATACCAGCCGCTGGATTTCTCCAACGTCTTGTTCAACCGAGTCACAAGCGCGTGCGGGTCGTCGAGGTCACCCTCGAGCAATTGCGCCGCGTCGAACAGTTGCTCGATCGTCTCCGTCAAGAACTCGTCGTTCTCGTTCTTCTTGTAGATCGCCAAGAGGTTGCGCGTGAGCGCGTGGTCCTTGTTGATCTCGAAGATCTTCTTCGGCGTCGCCATCCCCTTGTTCGCCGCGCGGAGGATTTTCTGCATCGAGCCGGACATCCCGCCCTCGGGGTTGACGAGGCACGAGGGGCTGCCCGTTAAGCGCTTCGAGACTTTCACGTCTTCGACGCGGTCGCCGAGCGTCTTCTTGATCTTCTCGACCAGCGAGCTAAAGTGCAACTCGTCGTCGTCGGATAGCGGCTCGGCTTTCGTCGTCTCCTCGTCGTTCGCGTCGGGCATCTTCTCGATCTCGGCGGGGTCGGCTTGATCGGCGCTCTTCAGCTCCTTCTCCTCGAACGTCCGAAGCGAGGAAAGCGCCAGCTCGTCGATCGGGTCGTATAGATACAGCACCTCCACGTCCTTCCGCTTGAACATCTCGACGCGTGGATCGACGTCGATCGCCTCGCGACTCGGCCCGACGAAGTAGTAGATCTCCTTCTGGTCCTCCTTCATCCGCGAGACGTAATCGGCCAACGAAACGAGCTCCGTCTTGTCCTTCGCCTTCGAGGAGTTGAAGCGCAGAAGCTTCGCGTACTTCTCGCGGTTCGGGTAGTCGGTGTAGCCGAGCTTGAAGACCCTGCCGTGCTCGCGCCAGAACTCCGCGAACTTCTTCTCGTCGTCCTTCGCGAGTTTTTCGAGCGTCTTCAGAACGTGCGTCGTTACGTTTTGCGCGATCTTGTTGAAGACGACGTTCTCTTGCAGCGTCTCGCGGCTGATGTTCAGCGGCAGATCTTCGCTATCGACGACGCCCTTTACGAACGCGAGGTATTCCGGAAGCAGCTCTTTGTTTTGGCGTTGGATGAGCACGCGCCGGACGTAGAGGTCGAGTCCGTAATCGTCGCGGTTCAACCCGAAGATGTCGTACTCGCGTTTGGGGATGAAGAGGAGCGCCTTGAACTGAATCGGCGCGTCCACGGAAACATGCGCCGTCTCGAGCGGATCGTCGCCGTCGTAAGTGAGGAACTTGTAGAACTCGGAATACTGCTCCGAAGTTACGGAGGATTTCGGCTCTCGCCAGAGCGCGCCGACGGTGTTGACGTGCTCGTCCTCGACCTTGATCGGGAACGAGATGAAGTTCGAGTGTTTCTTGATCGCGCCCGAGAGTCGCTCCTTATCGGCGAACTCCTCGGCGTCCTCCTTAAGCTTCAGCGTGACGGTCGTGCCTCGGGGGCGGTCCTCGTCGAGTTCGAAGACTTCGTACTCGCCCTCGCCGTCGGAGACCCACCGCGCGGTTTTCGCGTCGGGCTTGAAGGATCGGGAAACGATCTCCGCCTCGTCGGCGACCATGAAGACCGAGTAGAACCCGACGCCGAATTTGCCGATAACCGAGCTCGCGTCGCCGTTCTCGGCTTCGACGCGTTTAACGAACTCGGCGGCGCCGGATTTGGCGATGGTGCCGACTTGCGAGATCAGCTCTTCCTTCGTCATCCCGACGCCCGTGTCCGTTATGGTAATCGTGCGGGCGTCCTTATCGAAACCGACGGTAATCTCGTAGGGCGCGTCGGCGTCCTTAATCTCGGCGCCGCGCGTCGATTCGAATCGTAGCTTGTCGAGCGCGTCGGAGGCGTTGGATATCAGCTCCCGTAAGAATATCTCGCGGCTCGAATAAAGCGAGCGGGCGAGGATGTCCAACAGTTGCTTAATCTCCGCCTTAAACGCGACGCGTTCGCCCGTTGCTTGTTCGCTCATAGTTGTCGCTCCAAAATAAATACGTGGTAAATAGTATAGACTTCAATAATTAATAGGGAGGTAATAAAACCGACAATTACGTCATAGGCGCCTATTCGATTTCCACGTCGAAACCGTCGGGCGCGCGACGCTTGGGGAGCGCGACGACGAGTCGTCCGTTGTCGTAGAACGCCTCGATTCTCGCCGGGTCGATCGTCCGACCGAGGCGCACCCTGCGCGCGAAGTTCCCGTAGGGCGTTTCCTCGAAGACGGGCTCGACCTCGGAGAGATCGTCGGCGTTTCTTCCCCGAATCACGATTTCCTCCCCCTCGACCGCGACGCGGACGTCCGACTTCGGGACGCCCGGCGTCGTCGCGATCAAGAGAAACGCGTCCTCGCGTTCGTAGAGGTTGACCGGCGGCGTCTTCGGGGGGTCGGCGAAGAACGCCTCTTCCCACGACCGCCCGCCGGCGTATTTGACGATTTCCGTTCCCTTCGCCATCGTTCAACCTCCCGCTCGGCGCGGTTATTTTTTCTCCTCGTCCTTCTTCTCGTCGTCGTCCACGACTTCGTACGAGGCGTCTTGCACGTCGCCTTCCTCTTGCGAAGCGCCGTCGCCGCCTTGCGGCTCTTGCTCGGCGCCGGGTTGGCTCGCGTCGCCTTGCGCGCCTTGCTGTTGGTAGATCGTCTGCGAGATGTCGTTCCAGACTTGCGTCAGCTTCTCGGTCGCGGCTTTTATCTTATCGGCCTCGTTCGTTTTGAGCGCCTCCTCGAGATTCTTGATCTCGGTCTCGAGGCGGTTCTTCCCGTCCTCGGGGAGCTTGTCGCCGAGTTCCTCGATTTGCTTTTTCGTTTGGAAGACGAGCTGATCGCCGTGGTTCTTCGCGTCCACGAGCTCCTTCTTCTTCTTATCCTCGGCGGCGTTGGTCTTGGCTTCGGTTTTCATCTTCTCGATCTCGTCCTCGCTTAAACCGCTCGAGGAAGTGATGCGGATGCTCTGCTCCTTGTTCGTCGCCTTATCTTTAGCGGCGACGTTGAGGATGCCGTTGGCGTCGATATCGAAAGTTACCTCGACCTGCGGAACGCCGCGCGGCGCGGGCGGAATACCGTCCAAGTGGAAGCGCCCGAGCGTCCGGTTATCCTGCGCCATCGGTCGTTCGCCTTGGAGGACGTGAATCTCGACCGAGGGTTGGTTGTCCGACGCGGTCGAGAAGACTTCGCTTTTACGCGTCGGGATGGTCGTGTTCGCCTCGATGAGTTTCGTCATCACGCCGCCGAGCGTCTCGATGCCGAGCGAGAGCGGCGTAACGTCGAGCAAGAGCACGTCCTTCACGTCGCCCGCGAGCACGCCGCCTTGGATGGCCGCGCCGATGGCGACCACCTCGTCGGGGTTGACGCCCTTGTGCGGCT
>WJMR01000031.1 GCA_014727845.1 Ignavibacteriales bacterium | reverse complement strand
TTGCCGATTTTCATAAGCGTTTGGCTTTGTGGTGAACAATGAAGTTAGAAAGAAATCGTCGAATAGGCAACGCGCGTCGTCAATCGAGCGATCAACGGCGTCGTCAATCGAGCGGCGCGCTCGCCTCGACGATATCGTAACACGCTCGGTCGGCGCGTCGTTCCGCGCGGAAGAAGAGAGGCGGGAAGTCGGCGGGCGTTCGTTCGAGCCACAGGTGGCGGGCGGTGCGGCGGAATCCGCGCCAATCGTCGCGGAGACGCCGGACGGCGTACTCGCCGGCGGGGAGGCGTCGCTCGGAGAGGAAGGCGGCTCGCTTGGGCGCGTCGGATTCTTCGACGCCGAGGAACAGCGCGAGACGTTGCGGCGAGACATACGCGACGGCGCCGATAAGAAGCGGCGGTTCGCCGAGCGCGTGGATCGCCTCTCGGGCGAAGGCGGGTAGCTCGACGAGATCCGCGACGAGCGTCGCCAATCCGCGCGCCTCGGTTTCCTCGCGGCGGAGGCGCGTCGGCGTCGGGGAGACGCGGTCGCGGAGATGCCGAAGATACGGCTCGTCAAAGGCGGGGAAGAGTCGGCGTTCGTCGAGCGTTCTCGATTTCCGCCACGCGGAGGGGGAGACGCCGGCGAAGCGTCGGAAGGCGCGGGAGAAGGTCTCGAGATTGTTAAACGCGAAGTCGAACGCGATTTCAGTCGCCGACGCCTCCGACTCGATCAGCGCGCGGGCGGCTTCCGAGAGCTTCCGCCTCATCGAATAGTCGTAGGGCGAGCGACGGGCGACGGCGGCGAAGACGCGACAGAAATGGAAGAGGGAAAAGCAAGCCGCCTCGGCCATCTCGCCGACGTTGATCGGCTCGCGGAGGCGCTCTTCGACGAATCGCGCGGCGCGCGTCGTCGCCTCGATATGCGCGTCGAGTATGTTCATCCGCGCAACGCGATCGGCACGTACACGTCCAGCGCCGACTCGGCGATCTTGTCCATCCCCTTGAAGCGCGCGTCGTAGTATTGGAATCCGAACGGCGCCGCTTGTTTGAAGCCCGCGGCGGGCAGGCGTTCGCGGAAGATCTCGCGATCCCAATCAGAAACAATCTCCTCGCCGTTTAACGTGAAGACGGCGTAGCGCGCGGCGGGGAGAACCTTGGCGACCAAGTTGATCGGCGCCTCTTCGACGGTCTCGACCGACGCGCCGACGAAGACCTCGAAGAACCCTTTGTGCGGCGTCTCCTCGCCGTAAAGATGCACTTCGTACAATCCGCGCTCGTCGGCGAGCCGAAGCTCGTTACGTCGCTCGATTGCGAACGGCATAAAACGCTTCCATAGCTCGCCGATCTCGTTCTCCTCGGTCCATTCGTCGCTCTTGCGGAACGGGTCGCCGAAGAAATCGACGCCGAGCAGAAGTAGTCGGTCTCGTTCAACCGTCGTCGGTCCGGTCATAGGCGTGTCTCGTGATGAATGAGGTTCGTCGCGAACGCGATAATACGAAACGCCCTCCCCTCGGACAAGCGCCCCCTCCGACGAGCGCCGAAGAGGGCGAGCGCCGAAGAGGGCGAGCGCGATTTACGTTTCCCACACGCCGACGCCTTCGTCGGGAACCCACTCGGGCAATCCGGGGATCCAGTCGGGCGCGGAGGGCGCTTTTACGCGATCGAAGACGGGATAGTAGGGCTTCAGATCGATCACGGGCGTGCCGTCGTAGGCGTCGATGTTGTTGACGACGATCTCGCCGCGCTCGACGTCGATCTCGCGGATCTCGCACACGGTTTGGTTGATCGAGTTGGGGCGAAATTGCGATCTCGTCGCGAAGACGCCCGCCGTCACTTCGGGCGCGTAGGGGAGCTCGAAGACGACGCGTTCCGATAGTCCCTCGTCCGGCGTTTTGTGCGCCCACCAGAGCGCGACGACGTGCGTGAAGCGGTCGAGTTCTCGCAAGCCCTCGCGGTAGGGTTCGCGGAGGACGATCGACGCGCGATTCTTCTTGACGGACGTTTCGCCGATAGGGATTACCGTGAAAGTCGTTCCGTTGTCGGATGCCATAACGTTCCTCGATGGTTTCGTTCGTAAACGCGGGCGGCGGTTCCGCCTCGCGCCGTTCCGCTTGAAACGGCGAACGTAATATGGCGCCCCGGCGACGGAGACGCTTGAGGAGAATTGCGGAAAACGGTCGCGCCGAGGCGTCGTCGGCGGGCGGAGTTGACGAATCTTGCTCGGCGCGGAAACGGTCGGCGTTACGCGATCGGTTTTTCGTACACGCGGTAGGTTTTATAGCGTTCGGCGTTCATCATTTCGGCGGCGCGGTTCATCATCTCGTTGTCCTCGAGCACCCAGCTCGCCTCGCCTTCGCGTATGCCGAGCGCGTCGCCGCGATCGGTTATCTCGCGGTAGAGCACGGCGTCGAAGCCCCGCTTCCGATACTCGGGCAGCACGCCGAGCGTGACGATTCGCAGTCGCGAAATCTTCTTCTTCTCGGTGAAGAGTTTCAGCCATCCGAACGGAAAAATTTTACCGTTCATTTTCTTAAAGACTTGGTTGTAATCCAACAGCACGAGCGCCGCGCCGACGACCTCGCCCTCGAGTTCCGCGAAGAGAATGACGCTCGGCTCGATGATCATCTTCAAGTCTTTCGCCATCGCGTCGATCTCGTCGTCGGTCAGCGGCACGAAGCCCCAGTTCTTCTCCCACGCTTTGTTGTACACCGTCTTAAAGCGCTCGAGCTCGGCGTCGTAGTTCTTCATGTCGAGCGGGCGGACGCGCAAACCGTATCGCTTCTCGACCATACCGGCGACGCGCGTGAGCTTGCCGGCGGCTTTTACGGCGTCGTATTTGAGGCGATAGGCGTAGAGGTCTTTGGCTTTGGCGAGACCGTAGTTCTCGAAGAGCTTGTGGTAGTAGGGGGGATTGTAGGTCATCAGAATTTGCGGCGGGTCGTCGTAGCCCTCGTAGAGCGCCGCCCACTCGTCGTTGCTCGAGGGGTTGGCGGGTCCGCGCATCGCTTTGAGCCCGCGCTCTTTTAGCCATCGTTCGGCTTCCGAGAGGAGGGCGTCGGCGACGGCTTGATCGTCGAGCGCCTCGAAGAATCCGAAGAACCCGACCCCGTCGTCGTGAACTTTCAAGTGTCCGTCGTTCTTAACGGCGGCGACTCTTCCGACGATCTCTTCGCCCCGGCGCGCTAAAAACAGCTCGATCTCGGCGTGCTCGTAGAACGGGTTCTTTTGCGGATTCAGGAGGTCGGCGACGGTTTGCAACAAAGGCGGAACCCAATTCGGGTCGCCTTCGTACACGTGCCAAGGAAACTTGAGGAACGCTTTGAAATCCTTCTTGGATTCGACCCTCGAAACGACGATCTCGCTCATACGCTCATTGCGCTCGTTTAGACTAACTCGAGCGCTTTTCCCGCTTTTTTGAAAGAATCGACGATGTAGTCGAGATGCTCTTTTTCGTGCGTCGCCATATAGCTCGTGCGCATCATCTGCATACCTTGCGGCACGCAGGGCGAGATGAAGACGTTGACGAAGACGCCGTCGTCGTAGAGCATCCGCCACATTTTGAAGGCGATCTCGTCGTCGCCGACGACGACGGGCACGATGCCCGTTCTGCCTTGCATCACGTTAAAGTTCTCTTCGCGGAGCGCCTTGCGGACGTACTCGGCGTTTTCCACCAGTCGGGTCGGCAGTTCCGGCTCCGCCTCGAGGACGTCGAGCGCGGCGAGCGCGGCGGCGACGGACGACGGGGTGGGGGAGGCGCTGAAGATGAGCGCGGGGGCTTGGTGCTTCAGGAAATTGATCACCCGCTCCTCGCCCGCGACGAATCCGCCCAACGAGGCGAACGTCTTCGAGAAGGTGCCCATCGTCATGTCGATCTCGGCGTCCAAACCGAACTCGCTCGCGGTGCCGCGTCCGCCCTCGCCGATAACGCCGACCGAGTGGGCGTCGTCGATTAAAATTCGCGCGCCGTATTTCTTGGCGACTTCGTTGAGTTTCGGCAGATCGACGATCGTTCCCGTCGTCGAGAAGACGCCGTCGGAGACGACGAGCTTGCCGGCGTCCTCGGGCAACCGTGAGAGTCGCCGCTCGAAATCTTCCATATCGTTGTGTTTGTAGCGGATAAACTCGGCGGTCTGTCCCTTCGCCATCAAGTTGGCGGCTACGATGCAGGCGTGGTTGTCGCGGTCGCTGATCACGTAATCGCCGCGTTGCACCAGCGTGGGAATGATGCCTTGCGCCGTTTGATAGCCCGTCGAGAACAGGAGCGTCGCTTCCTTTTTGAAGAACTTCGCCAGGCGTTCCTCGAGCTCCTCGTGCATATCGAGCGTGCCCGTGAGGTAGCGAGAGCCGGAGCAACCCGTGCCGTATTTCTCGATCGCGTCGATTGCGGCTTTCTTCACCTTCGGGTGCGTCGTCAATCCGAGATAGTTGTTCGATCCCGCCATGACGATCTTGCGACCTTTGATTTGAACGACGGGTCCCTCGTTTTCCTCCATCGGGCGGAAGTAGGGGTAGAAGCCCGCTTCCTTAACTTCGTCCGCGCGCGTGAAATCGTAACATTTCTTGAAGATATCCAAAAGTCGCCTCCGCTTTCCGGGCTATGTGCGAATTATTAAGGGATGTTACTAAATCGTTAAATAATTAAGATTTCAAGGTATCACGAATAACGAGGAAAAGCAACCGATCGAGGGCGGTTCGACGCGAGCTATCCGCCTCTATTCCGCCATATTGGTTACTTTTTGTAATTTTGGAAATAAATGTACTAATTGGAGCGATCAAGCGCTCGCCGCCGAATTTCCGAGAACCGTTCACCGCGCGCGAGCGTCGTACGACCGAACCGAGAACGAGAAAGGACGAACGACTATGACGAACGGATCGATCGCCGTCGTAACGGGCGCGAACGGATTTGTCGGAAGCCATTTGGTGGACGCGCTCCTCGAACGCGGCTATCGCGTGCGCGCGTTGGTGCGCGAATCCAGCGACTTGCGATGGCTCGAGGGGAAGGACGTCGAACTCTTTACGAGCGGACTGTTCGATATCGACGGTTTGCGTCGCGTCTTCGCGGGCGCCGAGTACGTCTTTCACGTCGCGGGCGTGGTGAAATCCAAAAAGCCCGAGGGCTACTACAAAAACAACGTCGAGGCGACGAGGAACATCCTCGACACGGCGCTCGAGACGCCGGACCAATTCAAGAAGATCGTCGTCGTCGGCAGCCAAACCGCCGCGGGTCCCTCGGAAGAGGAGCCGATCGACGAGACGCGCGAACTCCGCCCCATCACCACCTACGGGAAGAGTAAAGCCGAGCAGGAAAAGCTCGCGCTCTCCTACGCCGACCGCCTCCCCGTTACGGTCTGCCGCGCCTCGGCGGTGTACGGCGAACGCGACACGGAGATTTTTATCTTCTTCCAAACGTATCAGAACGGATTGATGACGCAGGTCGGGTTCGACGAGAAGCGGCTGAATCTTATCCACGTCCGCGACCTCGTCGAAGGGTTGCTCCAAGCCGCCGAGTCGGAGCGGACGACCGGCGAGCCGTACTTCCTCGCCTCGGAGAAGCTCTACACGTGGAAGGAGATCGGCGAGATAACGCGCGAGGCGATAGGGAGAAAGGCGATTCGGCTCCGCGTGCCCCACTTCGTCGTCTATTCGATCGCGGGCATCGCGCAGTTCTTCTCCGTCTTCTCTCCGAAGGCGGCGACGCTTAACGTCGAGAAGGCGCGCGACTTGACGCGCCGCTTGTGGACGTGCTCGGTCGAGAAGGCGAAGGAGCATTTCGGATTCCGCCAGAAGATTTCCGCCGACGAGGGTATTAAGCGGACGGTGGCGTGGTATCGCGAGCAAGGATGGCTCAAGCCCGCGCGGGAGAAGCGGTAGCCCGAGAAGCCCGCGCGGGAGAAGCG
>WJMR01000231.1 GCA_014727845.1 Ignavibacteriales bacterium | reverse complement strand
GGTCGGGACAGGCGCGCGATATCCAATTCAACTATTTCGGCGTTTCGGGAGGGAATTTGCTCGCGGGGTCGGAAGCGCTCGCGCTCTCGGCGGGTTCTCTCGTCGGCTTCGGCGCGCTCAACTACCCGTACGAAGTCTATTCGGGCGAGGACTGGCTCGAGCAATACGATTTCGTCTTTGTGCTCGAGCCCGGAATCGACTTCTACGCGACGATCTACCAAAGCTTATACCTCTCGCTCGGCGCGAGCTACCGCCTAACGACGGGCGTGGAGTACGAGGGTCTGGACAACGCCGATTTCTCGGGACCGAGCGCGGTGATAGGCGTCGGCTTCGGTTCCTTTCCTCGCTAACGTTTCGAGTCGCGATACGCCCGCGTAATCGCCTCGGCCGCCTCGGCGACCGAGAGGTCGAGTTGGTCGGCGAGCTTCTTCGCGTCGTCGTATTCGGGCGCGACGCGTTCCCCTCCCTCCGGCAACGCCGCGATCTTCACGCGCGCCTCGACGCCCTCGACGATCGTCGTCTCGAATCGGCGCGGCAGAACGCGCCGCCGTTCCTCGCGATAACGGACGCCGATCGTGGTCGTGTTCCGAAAGAGGACGTCCGCCATACGCTCCCGCTCCGCGGGCGCGGCGAGAACGGTTATCAGCAAACCGGGTCGCCCCTTCTTCATCGAGACGGGCGTCGTGAAAACGTCCAACGCGCCCTCGGCGAAGAGCCGCTCGAGGAGGGCTTCCACCCCTTGAGGATTCATATCGTCCACGTTCGTCTCGAGAACGACGACGCGGTCGCGGGTCGTCTCGTCGTCCCGATCGGCGAGCACGGCGCGCAAAACGTTCGGCGTATCGAGGTCGCGCGCGCCGGCGCCGTAGCCGACCTTCGTCGGCGTGTGGCGCGGGTCGCCGCCGATCTCGCTCGCCAACGCCTTCACGAGCGCGGCGCCCGTCGGCGTCGTCAGCTCGGCGTTCGAGTCGGTTCGGTACGTCGGGACGCCTTTGAGAATTTCCAAAACGGCGGGCGCGGGAACGGGCATCCTTCCGTGAGCGCAATCGACGAACCCCGATCCGACGTTGATCGCCGACGCCTCGATCCGCTCGACGCCGAGCGCCTCGACGCACCACGCCGCCGCGACCACGTCGGCGATCGTGTCCAACGCGCCGACTTCGTGAAAGTGAATGTTATCGATCGTCGTTCCGTGCACCGTCGCCTCCGCTTCGGCGATAACGCGGAACGTCTTCTTCGCCTTCTCGACGACCGACGGCGCGAGCGCGGAGGCGTCGAGAATATTCTCGATATCCTTAAGGTGGCGGTGCGCATGCTCCTCGGGCGCCTCGACGATAAACCGCGTCGCGGCGATTCCGCTCCTAACCGCGCGTTCGGTTCGCGCCGAGAGTTGCGGCAATCCGAGCTTCGCCAGCTCGCGTTCGAGGGCGGCGAAATCCACGCCGAGATCGAGCGCCGCGGCGACGAACATATCGCCCGCCGCGCCGCTAAAACAATCGAGATACAAGGTCTTCATTCGTCGGCTCCCCGTTTGCGGAGTTTCGGATTCGCGCGATGCCGCTCGGCGTCCCGCTCGGTTTTCTTCTTCAAATTTCGCTCAAGCGCCGCTTCGAGATCGACGCCCGTTTGGTTGGCGAGGCAGATGACGACGAACGCCACGTCGGCGAGTTCGTCGGCGAGATCGAACGCCTCGTCGCTTTTCTTGGAGGATTGTTCGCCGTAGGCTCTCGCTATTATCCGCGCCACTTCGCCGACCTCCTCGGCGAGAATCGCCATATTGGTCAGCTCGTCGTAATACCGCACGCCCGTCGCGGTTATCCACCGATCGACGAGCGCCTGCGCCTCTTTGATCGTCATCGCGTTCTCCCCCGTTCGTAGGAGTCGAGCGCGTCGGCTTCGATCGCCGAATAGCGTTCGGGCGGATCGACGTACTTACCCTTCTCGGGCGCGCCGTAGCGCGCGGAGGTTTTCACAATCGTCGCGTCGCGCGTAAAACGATCGGCGAACATCAATCCGCCCCGAACGACGCCGTAGCGACGACTCGCCTCGACGAAGAATTGGGAGCACGAAGGTTGGAACGGGCAGTTCTCGCCGTCCACGTCCGATATGAAAAAGCGATAGGCGTAGATCGTCGTCGTCGCGACCGCGTCGAGGGCGCCTTCGAACTCGAAAGCATAGTCCCGCTCGGTTCCGACGCGCTCGGTTCCGACGCGCTCGGTTCCGACGCGCTCGGGCGCGTAGTCCGGCTCGACCGCCTTCCACTTGAGATCGTCGAGCGCCGATTGCGCGAACCCCGACGCGACGAGGAACGCGGCGACGCCGAACGCGCGCGCGATCAGTTCCACTTCACCAGCTCCATCGTTTTCTTGATGGCGCGGGACTTCTGCATAATATAGAAGTGCACGCCGGGCGCCCCGTTGTCGAGCAAATCCAACGCTTGTTTCGCCGCCCACTCGGCGCCGACGTCGATGACGTGTTCCTTCTTCGCCGCGCTCGCCTCGTCGGCGAGTTCCTCGGGAATGTTGACGGAGAAGTGTTTCGGCAAGGCGGCGAGGTGGCCGCGCGTGGAGAGGATCTTCAAGCCCGGAATAATCGGGACGGTCACGCCGAGCTCGCGGAGTCCGTCGCGGTAGCGGTAGAACGCTTGGTTGTCGAAGAACATTTGCGTAACGATGTAGGAGGCGCCGGCGTCCACCTTCTCTTTCGCGCGCCTCATATCCGCGGCGAGGTTGGGCGCCTCGAAGTGCTTTTCGGGATAGCCGCCCACGCCGACGCAGAAGTTCGACGGTTTGGCGTCGAGTAGCTCGTCGCCGATATAGGCGCCGTTGTTGAGATCGACGATTTGGCGCACGAGATCGACGGCGTATTTGTTGACGGTTCGCCCTTCCGCCGGTTCTTTCTCGAACCCCATGTCGTCGCCCTGCACGGCGAGGACGTTCTGGACGCCGACGTAGTTCAGCTCGATCAGGAAATCCTCGGTCTCCTCGCGCGTGAAGTTCCGACAGAGTACGTGCGGCACCGCCTCGACGCCGTATTTGTTCTGAATAAGCGCGCACAAGCCGAGCGTGCCCGGTCGGCGGCGCGTCACCCGCTTCTTGATGCCCGCCTCGGTCTCGCGATAGACCGTCTCGGCCGGGTGACTGGTGATGTCGATGAACGGGGGCCTATAGACGAGCACGTCCTCGACGACGGAGATCAATCCTTCCAAATCCCCGCCGCGTTTTGGGGGGATGATTTCGTAACTCACGAACGGCTCGCTCGCCCGATCCAAGTATTCCCCTATTCTCATTTTATATGACTCTCGTTTCGTTTTCGTTCGGAATTCGGTAATCTACATAATTGTGAAACGCGGTAAAAGTCGATTAGGTTCGTTTTGTAAAAAGATACGATACCGTTATCTTTCTTGACTTGTTTAAAACGAGAACGCGATGAGCGAGAACACCGTTTGGCATCCGAACAAAGTGACGGCGAAAAACCGCGAGGATTTGCTGTTGCACCGCTCCGCGTGCCTCTGGTTCACGGGGCTCTCGGGTAGCGGAAAATCGACCATCGCCGCCGAGTTGGAGTATCGACTCTACCAACGGAACGTGTTGGCGTACATCCTCGACGGCGACAACATCCGACAAGGATTAAACCGCGACCTCGACTTCTCGCCCGAGGGTCGTCGTGAAAACATTCGGCGCATCTCGGAAGTGGCGAAACTCTTCGTGGACGCGGGTCTCGTGGTTATGACCGCGTTCATCTCCCCGTATCGCGAGGACCGCGATCGCGCGCGAGCAATAATCGGAAGCGACCGTTTCGTCGAGGTGTTCGTGGACGCGGACCTCGACGTGTGCGAGCGGCGCGATCCGAAAGGGCTCTATAAGAAAGCGCGCGCCGGGGAGATTGGCGATTTTACGGGCGTCTCGGCGCCCTACGAGCCGCCGGTTTCGCCGGATATCACGCTCGTGAACGACGACCGGTCCGACGTGGGAACGCACGTCGAAACGATAATAGGGTATTTAAACGATCGCGCGATCGCTTAAGCGAGGCGCGAGACGGGTAGGCCGCGTATTATGAGAATATTGTTGACGGGAGCGGCGGGTTTCATCGGCTCCCATCTGGGGGAGCGACTCGCCCGCGACCACGAGGTCGTCGGGGTGGACAACTTCGAGGATTACTACGACCCCGCGATTAAGGAGCGGAACGCCGAGGCGTTCGAACGAGCGGGCGGAACGATCCTCCGGCTCGACGCGCGCGAGGAAGACTTCGTAAAACATTTTCAAGGCGAGCGCTTCGACGCCGTCGCGCATCTCGCCGCCAAGGTGGGCGTTCGTCCCTCGCTGAGCGAACCGAAGGAATATTATCAAGCGAACGTCGAGGGGACGCTCAACGCGCTGGAAACGGCGCGGGCTACGGACGCGAGCGCGTTCCTGTTCGCCTCTTCTTCGTCGATCTACGGCGATCGGAGCGACGTCCCGTTTCGCGAGACCGACCGCGTCGATAAACCCATCTCCCCCTACGCGGCGACGAAAAAGGCGGGCGAGTTGCTCGTCCACACCTACGCGCATCTTTACGGTTTGCGGACGGCGTGCCTGAGGTTCTTTACGGTGTACGGAGAGCGGCAACGTCCCGATCTCGCCATCGCGAAATTCGCGCGACTGATAGAAAACGACGAGCCGATTCCTCTCTTTGGCGACGGCTCGAGTAAACGCGACTATACTTACGTCGGCGACGTCGTCGAGGGGGTCGTCGGATGTTTGGAGTGGTTGCGCGAGCGCCCCGCCGGCAAATACGACGTCTTCAACATCGGCGAGAGTCGCACCGTGGCGTTGCGCGAGCTCGTCTCGGAATTGGAACGCGCGCTCGGTAAAAAAGCGAAGATCGATCGGCGCGAACGGCAACTGGGCGACGTCAAGGAAACGTTCGCGGACGTATCGAAAGCCGCCGAAACCTTCGGCTACAAACCGACGACGACGATCTCCGAGGGAATCGCCAAATACGTCGAACACTTACGCGCCGTCGAAGCGGAAGCGAAATAACCGCCGCGGATCCGAGCGCCGAAAAACGAAACGACACAAATGCTCTCGAACAAACTCACCGACGAACAGAAAATCGAATGGTTCGATCGCGCGATGAAATTCGCCGTCGAACGGAAGTACGTCTTCGAGATGGTCGCGTTCAAAGGCGGCGAGAGCGTGTGGGCGATCTATGATTGGAACGCCTATTTCACCGAGGAGCGGAAAGTCCTCAACGCGGACGGCGAACTGGAGCCGGATCTCCCCTTCGAGAAGCACGACAAGGCGTTCACCGATCGGACGCGCTTTTCGTTCGATCAGGCGTTCGAACTCGTCGAAATGCTCGCTATGCTGGAATAGTCATAAAAGTAACAAAGTAGCAATATACTTCTATGGTATATTGCTATTAAGTAAACCCTTTGGTAACTTGAATTATTAATGAGAGCGGTACGTGGCAAACGTTTTTTTTGGATGATATGATAGCGTTAACGTCGTTAAAATGTAACAAGTTCTCACTTTATCGATAGAAAGAAAGGTCGAAGCGATGAAAAAAGCGGCGCTTCTTCTCGCGGGCGTATTAGTTGTGGCGTATTTCGGATGTAATCCCGTGGTAGGCGAGGATCCCGATTTTAGCGATAAGGAAATGGTAATAGAGGGACAGATCGACGAATGGAAAGCCATCTGGGACGGCGTTTATATTTACTCGACGTTTGGAGATAGGGGCGAATGGGTGGACTCCGCGCTTGTCGATAACTACGGTAAGTTTGCACTTGGGTTATCCACTCCGCCCGACTCGATTACTTGGCGTGAACGGTATGTCGTTTATGAAGACTGTCCCGACATTTTCGTCACGGCGACCGACACGGCGTATCAAGAACTTGATGTCCGTTTTTATCTCGCCGAACCGGATAACCCGGGAGACACGGCTTATGTTTCATACAGTCCATATACCCTACCCGCGCTTATTGAATATACCGACACCACGGGCTATACACATACAATACCCTTCTCCGGGACGTTTCTGATTTATTGCGATCGCGATATTGACGTCGTCGCCGAAGGCGATTGCAAAATAAAGGGTAGAGATTGGGAAATCTCGCATAATTACTCTCTGGAACGGGGTTTTAATTACATCAAGCGGGCGAAAGCAGATATGGATTTTGCCAATCCCGATACAACAATTCGGAAGGACGCTTATATTGATTTAGACAGGTTGCCTCCGGGACAATATGAAATATCCGGCGATTGGAAATAATAAACCGCCGCCATACGAGTTACTTAACGAAAGCCGCGTTATCCGACGCGGCTTTTTTTATTGTTCCTCCTCTCGTCGATCGCGCGCCAAACCGGCGAGCGCAAAGAAAAGGCGCGAGCGAAACCGCCCGCGCCCGTTCCCCGACGTCCGTCGGCGTCGCGCTACTTCACAACGATCATCTTCCTCGTCTCGACGAACGCGCCGGCGCGAAGTCGATAGAGATAAACCCCGGAGGCGAGCCCGGCGGCGTCGAACGTCGTCTCGTACGCGCCCGGTTCTTGTCGCCGATCGACGAGCGTCGCGACTTCCCTTCCGAGCGCGTCGAAGACGGTCAGCGATACGCGAGAAGCGTCGGGGATCCGATAGCGAATCGTTGTGACGGGATTAAACGGGTTCGGATAGTTCGCCTCGAGCGCGAACGACGTCGGCGTCGGCGCCTCTCGTTTCTCCACGCCGGAGGTCGAATCCGCTCCGCCGATAGAATACACTCTATAGCGGCATTCGCTCCATCCGTATTGACTTTGGAACGACTCGAATTTCAGCCGAACGCTATCCTTACCGAACGTGAATTCCGAAGGGATAAGGAAATACTCCTCCCGCCAACGCTTCACGGAGTTGCGCCCCGCCGAGTACCACAGCCCGACGTATTCGTCGTCCACATACACTTTGGCTTGTTGATGAGGATACGTGTAATTAAACATCCGAAGAACGCGGACGCCGTTGTTCCACTTCTCGATATCGACGGTGAACTCGCTCGTTCCCGTGTGACGCCTACCGTCTTCGGTCACGGCAACATCGTCGTCGTCGCCCTCGAACTTCTCCGTTTCCGAGCCGTTGAACTGCGAGCTCGTAACGACGTAGTTGTGCGCCGCTTCGGAGGCGGCGTCGCCGACGTCCAACTCGTCGGTCATTCGGAAATGGAGATTCTCGCGCTCGTAATAGAAGGCGGCGCTATACATATTGGTTTGGTGGTCGTTCACGCCGCCGTGCTCGATGCCGACGTTGACGTTCTTCTGATAGACGACGGGATCGGCGAAGTGGTGGCGATACATCGTGAGATTCGAGCCGCGTTGCGCGATCATACCGTGCGTTTGGAGATCGAACTCGCCGCCTTGGAAATACCATCCGCCGTTGAAGTAATCCTCCATACCGGTGCCGTAAATAAAAGGCGTGCGCGCGTCGTCCACGTGGATCCGTTCGTCTCCCTCCAAATAGGCGATACCTCCCTCGTAACAATCCAACACGACGCCGACGTAGTGCCCCGTTCCTTCGGATTCGAGAATCGTGAAGTCGCGGCCCAACGTCGCGGGTTCGGCCTCGTTGTATCGCACCTTAAAGTAGCCGACCTTCTCGAAATCGTCCGTGAACGGCTCGGAGTCGAATCTCGCCGTGATATTCGTGAAATCGTAGTCGGATTGATTGACCAACTCGATCGTCGCCGACGAATTATACGGCGCGGGGAAATAGGAATAGAGTTCGCCGTTCGCGTCCGCCCCGAGCGGCAACGAGTAATACTCACCCGGCGCGATCGTCCCTATTCCGAAAAAGAGACCGAGCGGCGCGAGGACTTGCGGCTCGGCGGCGCCGTCCCACGTAGCGCGCACCCACACGTCCTTTAATAACGCCTCGGAGCGAAGCGCGTCCTCGTCGGAGGGGGGATAGGTAAATTCCTTCTCGCCGCTCCACGTCTGAGAAGTAATTGTGTAACCGTGCGCGCTTTCCGAGGTCGCGTCGCCGACGTCGAGTTCGTCCGCGAGGACGCCGTCGCAGTAGATCCAATAGTAGAATTCGTTCCAGTCGTAGGCGCTACTCACGAAATCCACCTTAATCGTGATCTCGTCTTTCCCCTCGACGAACGACGACGGGATATCGAATTCGGCGTCGAGCCATTGATCGACGTTGTTCGAGCCGGGGGTACTCCACTGGCCGACGAGCGTGTCGTCAACGAACACGTTCGCCCTCTGATCGGCTATGCCGTAGTCGAAACGTCGAACGAGCGTCACGGTGTCGGCGGTTGAATCCACCGCCATCGTAAACTCGCTGTATCCCGAAAACGCCTTACCGTCGTCCGTTATCGGAGTCGGGGCGGAGCCGTAGTCGAGATCGGGAAGGCGCAAACGAAACGCGCCAATCGTCCGCGCGCCGTCCGAGCGATCGTAGAGCGTGGCGACCGACATAGCCCCCAAGTTCGTCGTTACGCTGTCGTACGAGTAGGAGGCGTCGGTTTTTGGATCCTCGCCGACGTTGTTCCACATCGTCGTTAGCGGTCCAAGGTTTTGAGTAAAGCTCCAATTCCCGACGGGCGTTCCCGGTTCGTACTTCATCCACGTTAGATTGTAATACGAGTCCCCCGTCGTCGAGATTTTCAAACGTCCTTGAAACGGAATCGGCGTGTAACTCGTAAAACCTCCGCTCGAGACCGCGTTATTGACGGTGAGCGGCGCGGGGAGATAGGTTCGGGCGCCGGAGAAGAAATCGAGAATGGGGATGTCGAGTTTCGGCGTCTCCGCGTCGTCGAACGTAAAGATAATATCGTCGCCACCCTCGTACCCCGTCGTCCAGAATCGATAGATAACCCCGGGCCCGACGAGATCCGCCATCACATTCTCGCCGTTCTCGTCGTAGCGGAAATGGCCGCAACACCCGTCGAGGTTCGCTCCCGTCGGATCGTGGCTGCTCTCTTGCATCAGAATTTGTCCCGCCCGTAAATACGGCAATCGATCGAACTCGGCGACCGCTTGAACGCCGAACGCTTTATAATCCGCGGTCTGCCCCGTCGCCGAAACGACGAGCGCGAGCGCCGCGCAAAGAATCGGAAACGCGTTCCTCATCGCTCTTCTCCTCATAGGTGGTTTGAATTTCCCCTACTTGCCCGATTATACAAAAACCCCTCGCGGCGAGCAACTCACTACTCCTCGATATTCAGCTCTTTAATCTTCAGCTGCACCCACCGCACGGATACGCCGAGCGACTTCGCCGTCTGCGTGCGATTCCCTTCGTACATCTCCAACCGCTTGCGCAACAACCGTTCCTCGAACTCGGCGAGCGTGCCCGCGAAACTCTCCTCGTCCTGCGCGCCCTCGATAACGATATGCTCGGGCAGAAGTCGATCCCCTTCGCACAGAATAAGCGCGCGCCGCACGACGTTCTGCAACTGCCGAACGTTGCCGGGCCATTGGTAGTCTTCTAAAAGTTTGAGCGTCCTCGCCTCGATCGTCGTCGGGCGCTCGGCGTAACGATCGACAAAATGCTTGGTGAGAAGCGGAACGTCGCCGTGCCGTTCGCGAAGCGGCGGAATTTGTATCGGGAAGACGTTGAGACGATAGAAAAGATCCTCGCGAAACTCCCCTTGACGCGCTAATGTTTTTAAGTCTTTATTCGTCGCCGCGATTATTCGCACGTTCACCTTTTTCGGCGTCGAATCGCCGAGCGGAATTATCTCGCCGTTTTGGAGCACGCGCAAGAGTTTGGCTTGGAGCGCGGGCGAGATTTCCGCGATCTCGTCGAGGAAAAAGACGCCCTCGTCGGCTACCTCGAAAAGCCCCTTCTTATCGGCGCCGGCGCCCGTAAACGCGCCCTTTTTAAAACCAAAGAGTTCGCTTTCCAAGAGCGAGTCGGGGATGGCGCCGCAGAATTGAGCGAGAAACGGTCCCTCCTTCCTCGGGCTGATCCGATGAATGGCGCGCGCCACGAGATCCTTGCCCACACCGCTTTCGCCCAGAAGCAACGCCGTCGCGTCGGTGGGCGCCACCTTGCGAATCGTCGCGGAGAGGCGTCGCATCGCCTTACTCTCCCCCACGATGTCGGGAAGCGGCCGAACGGCGGCGATCTCGCTCCTCAACGCGAGGTTCTCGTTCCGCATCCGCTCGATCCCCTCGATCTTATCCAACGCCAAGGAAACCAAATCCGCGATAAACTCGACGACCGCCAGATTCTCCGAGACGAATCCCTTCCGATCGCCGCGACTATCGACGAGAATCACGCCCCACACGACTCCCTTGGAAATGATGGGCGCGGCGAGCGCCGAGTTAATGTTCTGAATAAGCAGACTCTTAAACTGCGACGCGTTCGGATCCGCCGCGACGTCGTGATAGAGTTTCGGCGCGCGAGTTTCGAGCGCCGTGCGAAGCAACCCCGACGAGAATTTCGAGAGATCGTCGATATTCTCTCGCGAAGCGTCGCGCGCGGCGACGATGTCGAAACCGTCTTTGCCGCGGTCGTATTTGGCGAAAAGACCACGCTCGGCGCCGACGACGTCCACCATCACGTCGATCGTCTCGTCGATCAACAATCGCTCGCCCGAGGCGGCGGTCAAGCGCCGCGCCACGTTTCGTAGCGCGTCGAAATGTTCGCGGTCGATGTTTGCGGATTGTTTGCTCGTCATGGTCGCTCGGGATTGTCCACCACCTCGAATACTATCCTCGGCGATCTGCTTCGATTCTTAAACTCGTCAACGCAGTAGATGTACCAAAAGTAATTATCGGGCCTCAACTCGTTGTAGGCGTAAACCGCTCGCGTCGAATCGGGATGGATTTTCGTGATCTCCCCGACCAACGTGTTCGAGCCGACTTGCGTCCGGATTTCAATAGAATACGTGAACGGAAAATCAAGGGAATCCGCCGCCGAAACCCACTCGAAAACGGGCTGCAAGGTGGAAATCGTCTCGCCCGAGGCGGGCGAAATCGCATCGACGCGCACATGGAAAACGCGCTCCACAAAATCCTCCGCCACCACGAACTCCGTTTCTCCGCGCTTAACGACGACCGAGAATTTCATCCCGATGAGCTCCTGCTCGTCGGCGACGCCGAGATCCTCCAAACTATACGCGTAGTATTTCGTCTCGACGCCGGCGAACGTTCCGAGCGAACGCCGCACATTCGTTTTCGGAGCGATTAGCAACACCGAATCGACGTCCGACGCGCCCGCGAGCGCCAACTCCGCCCGCACCGTCGTGGCGTAGCTACGATACTGATACGTGTATTGGGCTTCGGCGTAAACGTTAAAATCCGCTTCGGGCGCGGGCGTCATCGAAAGCTCCACGCGCTCGCGCAGACCCGCGTTCCATTCCACCGTCGCGTTGTTCTTGAAATACCCGACTTTCTCGACGATCAACTCCCCCGTTCGCGGCGCCACGCGATCGATGACGAACCTACCGAGAGAATCGGTAAACGCCGTCTTCCCGTCGCCGCTCCAATAGACGAGCGCGTCTTCAAGCGGACGTTGCGTCGTCTCCTCCTCCACCACGCCCACGATTTCGCCGAACGGATTGCGGGGGTTCTCGGGATCGAGCGGGTTGTCTCTCGGCGCGTCGCAACGAAGGAATCCGACAACCGCCGCAGAAACACCGACCGTTATGACCGTCGCGATCCCCCGTCTCGTTCTCGGAATCATGTCCCGCTTCTCTTCTCTTGGATTATCTATCGTCCGCGCTTACTCGCCAAGTTACGCGTCTCTCGCCCGTTTTACTTCGTTTCAAAATAGAAAAGCGTTACGGCTTATGCAATAGCAAAAAACGCCCCCCCAAGCGTTTTGAGGGGACGTTAGCGGCGGAAAGGGTGGGATTCGAACCCACGGTACCCTTGCGGGCACACACGCTTTCCAGGCGTGCCAGATAAGCC
>WJMR01000230.1 GCA_014727845.1 Ignavibacteriales bacterium | reverse complement strand
GCCGTCGCCTTGTCGGACATGGGCGCCGCATCGGTCGTCTTCGTCGTCGCCTTGTCGGACATAGGCGCCGCGTCGGTAGTCTTCGCCGTCGCCTTGTCGGACATGGGCGCCGCGTCGGTCGTCTTCGTCGTCGCCTTGTCGGACATAGGCGCCGCGTCGGTAGTCTTCGCCGTCGCCTTGTCGGATGAGGGTTCGTCCGCATTCACGAGCGCTTTCAACCGCTCGCTCGCGTTCGGCGTCAGCGTGATTTCAACCCGAGTCTTCTTCGCGTCGCCCTCGCTCGCTTCGTTTACGAGCGCGGCGAGCTTCTCGCCTAAGGCGCGTTTCAACGCGGGATCTTCGACCGCGATCTTTAGAACGACGGCGCCGTCCTCCCCGATCGTTTTCGTCGCCCCGATCGTTCCGCTCACGCCGTTATCGACGCGGAAGGAAACGGACTCGGTATTGCCGCCCTTCGCGTAGGCGAGCAACTTTTCGGTCAGTCGGCTCGGCGAGACGATCTCGGGACCGCTTTTCGCGCTCGCGTAGGCGCGGTTAAATTGGTTCGGCGCCGAGGCGCGTTTCGTCGCGTCGGCGCGTTCGGCGATTTTCTCCAACTCGGCTTTGGTGGCGACGTCCAGCGACGCGCGTTTTGGGAACCCGTCCGCCGTCGCGCCCTCGATCTCGACGCGTTCGAGATCCGGCGCGTTGGTGATCGCCAAGGTAATCGCGCCCTCCTCGTTTCGCTCCAACCGGAACTCGATCGCCGCGTTCTCACCCGCGAACACCGCGCTCGCGACGCCTTCGGCTTCGAGCGCCTCGCGCAACTTCGCCAACGCCTTCTCGGCTCCGCCGAGCGATTGGAAGAACTCCGAGAGCCGATCCAACGCCAGCTTCAGGTCTTCTTCGCTCAACTCGGTCGAGCGTTTGCTTTGGGGCAACTTGCCTATCAATTTCGAAAGATCGCCCGCCGATTTCTCGTCGGCGCGGCGATGCAGGAAAAACGCGAGCGTCGAGAGAATCATCGTCTTCGTCGCTTCCGCGTTTTCCGTTTCCCCTCCGGTCTCCTCTTCGGCGATCGCCTCGATCGGCTCCCCGTTCGCCTTGATCGGCTCCCCGTTCGCCTCGATCGGCTCCCCGTTCGCCTCGTCGGCGTAGAGACGCGCCACATCCGCGAACGCCGCGCCCGCGAGTCGGGTCGTCGTCGCGGATACGTCGTCCGCTCCGCCGTTCTCGAAAAACACCGGACTTAAAATCATCGTTCCGCCTTCGTTAGTTCGGCGACGGTTTCCTCGTCGAGGTTTTCAAGAACCTCGGCGGCCTTCTTCCGCCGCATCGAATAGATTAAGTCTCTTGCGATATTATCGGGAAAATTTTGAATTACTTGAGCCACTTGCTCGGGATCCATGGACTCGTAGAGCCGGATCGTCTCGGTTTTCCACACGTTGTAAGCGCTGTCGGATTGCGCTTTCGCTCGGAGCAGTCGCTCCCGCTCGGCTTGTTCCTCGAGCGCGGCGAGCGAGTCGTAGTTGATTTTCGGCGAGAAGTATCCCGTGTCGCCCGCCGCCTCGCGATAGAGCTCGAGCGTTTCGCGCGCGAAGACGGGCGTCTTGTTGATCTCCATCAGCGAATCGGTTATTTGCCGCAACGAGTCCGCCCGTCGCTCCTCCGGCGTGGAAACGGGCGTGAAATCGAAATACCATACGTTCTTGTATTGCTCGTCGAGATAGATCATCAGCGACGTAACGCCGAGGAACGCCAGGATTACCGCGATAAAGTAGGTTACAAAAATTTTCATGACTCGCCTCTCGCGTATTTTTGCGCGGTCATATCGTCGTTATCCTTCAGCTCGTGGCGACGCTCTTCCGCAAGATACGCCTCGTAGCGTCGCTCCTTTAGCTTCTCAAAAATCTTGCGCTCCTTGCTTCGCTCGACGAGTTGGTCGAGTTTCTTTTGCCGCTTGCGCTTCAACTCGGCGATGTGCCGCTCGATCCGTCGCCCCTTTTCGTCGAGGGCGCGCTCGAGGTCGGCTTTGCGTTGGATCTCGAACATGCTCCGTCTCGGATTCCGCGCGACGTCCAGCTCGAGCCGACGGCGCGCCTCTTCGACGGAGCGCCGCTCTTCATATTGTCGAGCGATTTGCGAATCAATTAAGGCGACCTCCTTTTGCGCCTGCTTCTCGAGGATCTCCTTGACTCGCTTAACGTTCTCGAACTCGAATTGGAATTTCGCCATCGCCCGCGCCCCGCTTGGTTAATCCACGATCGAGAACAGTCGCGTCCGCGTGTCGTCGAACGGCGCCGGTTCGCGGACGTCTTGTCGGAGGAAAGCGCGGAGTTGCTCGATTTTGGCGACGGCTTCGTCGATCCGCGCGTTGCTCCCTTTCACGTACGCGCCGATGTTGATCAAATCCTCGGCGTCCTCGTAGGCGGCGAGATAATCGACAAACTTCGAGGCGCGCCGTCGCGTTTCGGAATCGACGACGTCGCTCATCAACCGGCTAACGCTCTGGAGCGGATCGACGGCGGGGAACTGTCCTTTGTTGGCGAGCTTACGAGAGAGAACGAAATGCCCGTCGAGGATCGAGCGCGCCGCGTCGGCGATCGGCTCGGTCATATCGTCGGCGTCCACCAGCACGGTGTAGAATCCCGTGATCGCGCCGCGCTCCGAGGCGCCCGCGCGTTCTAAAAGTTTCGGTAAGAGCGCGAAGACCGACGGCGTGTAGCCCTTGGTCGTCGGCGGCTCGCCCGTCGAGAGGCCGATCTCGCGCTGCGCCATCGCGAACCGCGTCACCGAGTCCATCATCAACGCCACGTCCTTGCCCCGCTCGCGGAAATATTCGGCGATGGCCGTGGCGATGAACGCGCTCTTGACTCGCATCAGCGCCGGCTTGTCGCTCGTGGCGACCACCAGCACCGAGCGCTTCAGCCCGTCCTCGCCCAAATCCTTTTCGATGAACTCGCGCACCTCTCTGCCCCGCTCGCCCACCAACGCGATCACGCTCACGTCCGCGCTCGTGTTCCGCGCGATCATTCCGAGCATAGTGCTCTTCCCGACGCCGCTGCCCGAGAAGATGCCCACGCGCTGCCCGCGTCCGCACGTCAGTAAACCGTCCACGGCGCGAACGCCCGTCTGCAACGGCTCGGTGATGCGTCGGCGCGTCATCGGATTCGGCGGCTCGGCGTGCACGTCCACGTACGAGTCGGGTTTAATCTCGCCCTTGCCGTCGATCGGGTTGCCGAGACCGTCCAGCGTTCTGCCCAACAAGGCGTCGCCGACGGGAATTGAGAAGCGCCTGCCGCCCCCGACGATCATACACTTCGGCGAGATGCGCGTCGAGTCGCCGAACGCGATCGAGAGTGTGCGCCCCTCGCGATAGCCGACCACCTCCGCTTTGGAGACTTCGTCGCCGTCCGCGTCCACGATCGAGCAAATCTCCCCGATCGCCGCGTTCGGTCCGTCCGAGGCGATCATCGAGCCGACGATGTCCGTGATCTTGCCGAGCGCCTTCACGGACTCCGCGCGTTCGATCGTCGCGCCGAACTTTTCGATATATCGTTTTGCGAGGTCCATACGGGTTAGGTTCGCCGATCTTCGGCGATGGCGTCGCGCAAGCGTCGCGCCAACTCGTCGAGCTGGCGGTCGAGCCGCGCTTCGACGTTGCCGACTTCGGTCTCGATGAAGCAGCCGCCGACGCCCACCTTATCGGTTTTCTCGAAGCGCACTTTGGCGAACGATTTGTCGAAGAGGTCGAGTCTGTTTTCGGACTCGAGGAGATCGTAATCCCCGGGGTTAATCTTAATCGTGATCTCGTCGGCGCCGGATATCTTCTTCGCCGCCGCGCGTATCACTTCCTCGACGCTCGATCGATTCTCCACTTGCGCGTGGATAACTTTTTCGGCGACGGCGATCGCGGTTTTGGCGACAATCTCGTCGTAGGCGTTTTCGTAGTCGAGGACGCGCGCCTCGAGTTTGGAGAGGATATTAAAAAACTCTTCGGTCTTGTCGCGCAATTGCTCGGCGTATTTGGAGGCGAGCTTCTCGAGTTCTTGATCGAACTCGGTTTTGGCTTTGGCGTATCCGCTCTCTTCGCCCCGCTCGAATCCTTTCTCGCGTTCCGACTTGAGTTCCTTCTCGCGGGAGAGTTGCTTTTCGAGCTCCGCCTTGAATTTCTCTTCGCGTCGCGCCGCCGCCTCGTGGATGGCTTGTCGTTCCTCCTCGTAGGCGGTGTTGGTGCGGAGCCCGCGCGGCTTGGCTTTGAGCTTTATGCGTTGGCGATCCTCAGACATAAATCTCTTCCACGCCGCCTCGGATGTTCAGCGAGATTTCCTCGTTCTCCTCCATCTCCTTGATGGTGTCGATGATCCGCGCCTGAGCCGCCTCCACTTCCTTGAGCTTGACGGGTCCCATATACTCCAACTCCTCGCGCATAAGGTTCGCCGCGCGTTCGGACATGTTGGCGAAGATCTTCTGCTTCACCCGGTCGTCGGCGATCTTCAGCGCCAAGGCGAGATCCTTCCGATCGACCTCTTTGAGAATCTTTTGAATGTCTTGGTTCTGAATCTGCAGAATATCGTCGAAGAGGAACATCAAGCGCTTAACTTCCTGCGCCACGTCCGGGTCGATGTTCTCGATCTCGGTGAGGATATCCTTGCTAATCGAGACGTTCGTCCGGTTGAGGATCGTCGCCAACGAGCGCGGTCCGCCGATCTTCGAGACCGACTGCTGGATGCTGAAGACGGCGAGATCGTCCACCACCTTCTCGATCTGCTTGAGCGTTTGCGGCGCGATCTTGCCGAGCGTCGCTATTCGGTAGGCGACCTCGCTGCGGAGTTCGTCCGGCAATTCCTTGAGCGCGTTGGCGGTCTGGTCGGGGTTCAAGTGCGAGAGAATCAGCGCGATCGTCTGCGGGTGTTCCTTCGAGAGGAAGTTGACGAGCTGCCCGGAGTCCACCTTCTTCAGCACGTCGAAGCCGCGCAAGGCGGTGATGGATTTGACCTTCTCGATGATCTCCATCGCCTTGTTGATGCCGAAGGATTTTTCGAGCACGGCTTGCGCGTAGTCGAGCCCCCCTTCGAGCACGTATTCCTGCGCGGTGACGAGGTTGTAGTAATCCTCCATCACCTCGTCAACGACCTCGACGGGCACGTTCTTTACTTGCGAGATCTCGGCGGAGATCATCTCGACGTCGTTCGGATCGAGGGACTTGAAGACCTCCGAGGCGGTGTCCACGTCGAGCGCGACCATCAGGATCGCCGCTTTCTGCGGACCCATCAGCTGGTTGAGATGCGATCGCTTCTCTTTTCCCGTCTTCACCGGCGCTTGACTCTTCATAATCGTCGCTCTCGTTTCTTCCTACTCTTCTTCTCGGAGCCAGATGCCGATGAGCTTCGCCGCTTCGGTCGGATTCTTCGCGACGTAGTTCGTGATCTTCTCCTGTCGGACTTTCCGCCGCACGGCTTCGTCCGTAACCTCTTTCTTCAGATCGCCGACCTCGAGCATCGCCTGCTTTTCGAGATCGTCCGGCTCGAGTTCGAGTCCTTCCTCGAAGCTGATGCCTTCGTCGGCTTCCTCGAGCGCGGGATACTCGTCCTCGTCGGCTTCCTCGACGACCTTCTCCTCGCGGAGGCGTTGGAGCAAGCTTCTCAAGACGAACATCGCCGCGACGATCGCCAAGAGCATCAGCAACGGGTTGCCCCACTCTTCGAGAAAGTCCTTCGGCGGCGGCGCCTCTTCGACGACGCGTTGCTCGACTTGCGGCTCGAACGTAATGGAAACGACCGAGACTTGGTCGTTCCGCTCCTCGCTATACCCGATCGCGTTTTGGACGACTTGTTCGAGCTTCACCAGGTCCTGTTGCGACCGCGGCTCGACGATCCGTTCGATCACCTCGCCGTTTTGGTTGACGACCTCGCGCGTTACGTCGTTAACCACGGCGGTGGCGGTGATCCGCTTAATGTTGCCCGGCTTCGTCACGATCCGCTCGAGCGTGTTCGAAACTTCGTAGTTCGCCGTGGAGTTCTCGTTCTCCGAGTAGGTCGTGTCGCTGAAATTCCGACTCTGTTGTTGCGTCGAAACCGTCTGCTCGCTAATCTCCACCTGCGACGCCGGGTCGAATAATTTAATCGTTTTTTCCACCGAATCAAAATCGAGATCGACGTTGACCAGCGCGCGCGCGTTGCCGTAGCCGAGCACCTCGGTCAGCACGTCCTGCACCCGATTCGTCAAGTAATTCTCGACGTTCGTCTTAAGCTCGTATTGCCGCGACGTGAACTCGCCGAACTCGTCGCCGTACTCCTCCTTCGTGAGCATCAATCCTTTGTCGTTGACGATCGTCACCTTCTCCGGCTCCAACCCCTCGACGGCGCTGGCGACCATATGCGTAAACGCCTTCACGTGCTTCTTGCTCAGCTCGGCGCCCCGCTCCAACGTTAGCGTCACCGACGCGGTCGGCTGCCGTTGCTCGTCGCGGAAGACCGCCCGCTCGGGGATAACCAACGCGACGCGCGCGTTCTCGACCCCTTCGATTTGCGTCATCGTTTCCGCCAACTCACCTTCGAGCGCCCGCTTATAGTTCAGTTTCATCATATAGTCGGACATCCCGAGCGATTGGTCGTCGAAGATCTCGTAGCCGACCGTGCCTCCCGAGGGCATCCCCTCGGCGGCGAGCTTGATGCGCGTTTCGTAAATAACCTCTTTCGGCGCCACAATCGTCCGCCCCTCGTCCTCGAGCCGGTGGGGTATCTGCCGCTCTTCGAGCTGCTCTTTGATCTGCGCCGCCGTCTCCGGGTCGAGGTTCGTATAGAGCGGCTCGTAATCCGGCTCGCCCATCGACGCGCTCAACACGATCAACAACACGAGACCGAGAACGACGCCCCCGCCTATCAATGCTTTCTGCTGGGTGGACATCTTTTGGAACATGTCCATACCCGTCCGGATTACGCTCTTCTCTTCCGCCATGGCTCTACTGCATTCTCGTTAATTCGCGATACATATTCAGGGATTTGTTCCGGATTTCCATCAGCAGATCCAAGGAGGTTTTCGCTTTCTGTCCCGCGATCATCACCTCGTGAAGCTCGATGTCTCCGCCCATCATAAACTCTTTCGAGGCGGATTTCGCTTCGTTCTGCTTTACGTTCACGTCTTTTACGAAATCGCCGAGGATCGCGCCGAAGTCCGTCTTATCCGGAAGTTTCCGGTCCGGCATTGTCGGCGTTTCGCGAAACGGGTTTTGAATTGCTCCGATTTTCATAGGTCAACCTCTCCTATCGATGATTTGCCCGAGTAGGGGCGCTTGAAAGCTTTTAGCGACGCTCGGATCGGCGAAAAACGACGCCGCGCGTTCGAGTTCCGACGTTTTGGCGCGCTCGAGTTCGAACACTTCTCCGAACGCCGTCGCCCGATTCCTCGCCGCCGACGTCGTAGCCGCCGACTTGGCGGTCGCGGTTCCCGTCGCGTAGGGCGAGTAGTTTCCGATGCTAGTAAGGTTTGCCGCCATCGTTAAATATCCAGAGACGATTTCGCGATTTCCTTGGACGACTCGAACGCCGTGATGTTCGCCTCGAAGCCGCGCGTCGCCTTAATCATTTCAACCATTTCGGTGACGATATCGACGTTCGGCATCTCGACGTAGCCGTTTCTATCGGCGTCGGGGTGATTGGGCATATAGACGACGTCGCCGGGCGTCGCGTCCTCCAAGACTTGCGTGTAGGTATATTCGGGGTCGTGCGTATAAAGCGCTTTCTTGCCGACGTAGTGGTCGGGGTTCCCCGTCTTCAGATCAAACTTGTTTTGCTCGCCGAGTTCGGCGACGATTTGTTCGCGATCCAACACGAGCAGAGATTTCCGCCGATAGGGGCGTCCGTCCTCCGCGCGGGTCGTGTCGGCGTTGGCGATGTTCTCGGCGATCAAATCCATCCGTTGCCGCTGAATCGCCATCCCGCGCGAGCTAATATCCATACCGGGAAAGTGCACGCCAATCTTCATCGCTACCTATCTCCTTTGATCACTTCTTGCAGCTTCGCGAAGTGACCGTTAATCTTCTTCGAGGCGAACTTGAAGAGCAGCGTGTTCTCCGCCAAGTCCGACATCTCGCGGTCGATCATCACGTTGTTCAAGCCGTTGTTCGGATCGATCGAATCGTCTTTCACGACGGGGAAGTCGTCGTCGGATTTCAGCGGTACGTGCCCCTCGCGCGTCTGTTTGAACGGAACGTCGAACGTCTCCTTCATCACCGCGTCGAAGGGAACTTCCTCGCGCTTGTAGTATTCGGTGTTGACGTTGGCGATGTTCTTATTTATCACCTGCCCGCGTTTCGCGGTCCAGTCGATAAATCGTTCCATCAGCGGTAGTATCTCGGACGCCATTGTTCGCTCCTTTTTTTGCCAAGGAGTTCAAATTCGGCGCCAAGTCCTATTGATAAGGTTTTGCGGGTGTTTAGATTGGAGCGGGGTGTGGATGGAGGTTAATATTAGCCAACGGACGATTATTCTTCAGTCGGCGCTTCTTCTTCGTCGTTATAATCGAGGATAATCGATTTCGTTTGCCCGCACGAGCAGACGAACTTAATCTCGCGGATATTCTCCTCTTGATCCTTCTTGAGGACGATCTTCACGCCGTCGAGGGATTCCTCCTCCACCTCGATACGCGCGGCGCCGAGGATATCGACCGACCCCGACTTGATGATGTTGCCGGAGACGTCCTCGTCTCGGTAGGAAATTTCCTTAAAGACGTATTCCTGAAACTCTCCGAAATCCTCTCGTTTCATATCCTTTTTCTATCGGTCTTTTTTCAATCGGCGTTACACAATCTCGTTGATCGTCGGCGCTATTCTATCGAGCGTCAACACCGTGTCGGCGGCGCCGGCGTCCACGACGGCTTTCGGCATACCGTACACCACGCACGTCGATTCGTCCTGCGCCAGCGCGTGCCCGCCGAGATTCTTCAATCGCTCGAACGCGTCCGCGCCGTCTCTGCCCATGCCCGTCATCATCACGCCGAGCGTGTGTTTGCCGTACACGTCGAGCACGGACTCCATCGTAACGGAAACCGACGGACGATGCAACACTTCCTCGGGCTTATCGCCGACGTCGATTCGCTCCTCGCCGCCGCCGCTCCGCACGCGCATATGTTTTCCGCCCGGCGCGATATACACCACGCCGCCTCGGACGATCTCGTTGTGCTCGGCTTCCTTCACCTCCACCTCGCTCATATCGTTGAGCCGTTCGGCGAGGGAACGGGTGAACTTCGGCGGCATATGTTGCACTAAGAATATCGGAATTTTTAGCTTGGATATTGAGAGCTCGGGCACAACTTTTTGGAGGGAAAGCGGTCCGCCCGTCGAAACGCCCACCATCACGGCTTTATAACCGATCTTCGGCGGCAGCTTCGAGGGGGGCGGCGCCGGAGCGATCGCCTCCCGCTCTCGGTCGGTTTTCCCCGTTATCGCGCGCAGGCGTTGGATCGTTCGGCTAATGATCTTCCGCTGAACGATCGTCTTGATCTTCCGAATGAGATCGTCCTTAATGTCCTGAATCTTTACGTTAACGTAGGACATCTCTTTCGGTATGAAATCCACGGCGCCCAGCTCCAACGCCCTGATCGTGGCGTCGGCGCCTTCGGTCGTCAGCGAGCTCACCATCAGCACCGAGGTGGGGCGCTCCTTCATGATGATCTCGAGCGCCTTCAGCCCGTCCATCACGGGCATCTCGATATCGAGCGTTATCACGTCCGGCTCGAGGTGCTTCGCCATCTCCACGCCCTCTTTGCCGTTCTTCGCCTGCCCGACGATCTCCATATCGGGATCCGAGCCGAGCATAATCTGGAGCGACTTCCGCATAAACGCGGAGTCGTCCACTATTAGTATTCTAATCTTTTTTTTCAAGTCACGCGAGCGATGTATTGCAGCAGTTCGGCGAGGTCGAGGATCATCACGACCTTGCCGTCCCCCATGATGGTGGAACCGGCGACGCCCTCGATGTTGCCGAGGTACGAGCCCAACGATTTAATGACGACTTCCCGCTGTCCGATCAAGCCGTCCACTTTCAATCCGAATTTCCGCTCGGCGACCCCGACGACGACGACGTATTGCTCGGCGTCCGCCTCGTGTTCCGAGTCGCGCTTATAGAGCGCCTTGCCGATATCCAGCAACGGCAGCACCATATCGCGCGTGTTAATCACCTCGCGCTTGTTCACGCGGCGTATCTCGTCCTTCCGGATCTTCACGACCTCGACGACCGAACTGAGCGGCACGACGACCGTCTCGCCCGTCACCACCACGAGCAACCCTTGGATAATCGCCAACGTGAGCGGTAGCTTCACGATAATCCGCGTCCCCTTGCCGAGCTCCGAGTCGATATTGATCACGCCGCGCAATTTGGTGACGTTCGTCTTCACCACGTCCATCCCCACGCCGCGTCCCGAGATGTTCGAGACTTGCTCTTTCGTGGAGAAGCCGGGCATAAAAATCAGTTGGAACGCCTCTTGATCGCTCATCTCGCGGGCGGATTCGTCGGTAATCAGCCCCTTCTCGATCGCCTTGTTCTTAATAACGTCGGGATCGATTCCCTTCCCGTCGTCCTGAATCGAGATGATGACGTTGTTCCCCTCGTGCTCGGCGGCGAGCGTCACCGTCCCCTTCGGATCCTTGCCGTTCTTCTTCCGATAGTCGGGATCCTCGACGCCGTGATCGAGCGAGTTGCGGACGAGGTGGACGAGCGGATCGTTGATTTCCTCGATGAGCGTCTTATCCAGCTCGGTGTCCTCGCCTTTGATGACGAGATTCACTTCCTTCTTCGTCTCGCGGCTCAAATCCCGCACCACGCGCGGGAAACGATTGAACACCTTGCCGATCTTGACCATCCGCGTCTTCATAACGGCGAGCTGTAGCTCGGTGGTCATCAAATCTATCTGGCGAGAGGTTTCGGCGAGATCGCGCGCGATGGATTTTCCCTCGAACTCCACCTGCGCCTCGGCGCTAATCTGCGTCAAACGGTTCCGCCCGAGCACCAGCTCCTGCACAAAGTTTAGCAACTCGTTGAGGCGCTCGACGTCCACCCGGATAGTGTTATCCGCCGTTTTTGCGGGCGCGGATTTCGCCGACGCGGCTTTGGGAGCGGGCTTTTTCTCTTCGGCTTTTTTCTTCGGCTCCTCTTTCTTCGAGGTCGGCGCTTTGGTTTTCGGCTTCTCCGGTTCGGGCGTCGCTTTGGGCGTCTCCGGCTCGGACGCTTCCGTCTCCGCCGTCTCGTCTTCCTTCGCGGCTTCGGTTTCTTCGGCGGTCGCCTCGTCCTCCTTCGCGGCTTCGGTTTCCTCGGCGGGTTTCGTCTCCTTGTCCGCGGGCGGCGCGACGTCGGCGGAATCCATATGGACGAGCGTTTGCTCGAGCGCGGCGGAAATTTCGGAAATATCCAACGACTCGTTCTTCTGTTGGGAGATAACGTCGAGCAACTCCTTCATCGAGTCGAACGCCCAGAGAATCGAGTCCATTATTTTCGAATCGAGCTTCGCCTCGCCCTTGCGGAGCCGATTGAGGATATCCTCGCACTTGTGGGTAACGTCCTGGAGCTTCACCAAGCCGAGGAATCCCGACGTTCCTTTCACGGTGTGGAAGGAACGGAACACGTCGTTGAGGAGATCGACGTCGTCGGGTCGGTTTTCCAATTCGACGAGATCGAGATCGAGTTTTTCGAGAATTTCGCCCGTTTCAACGACGAAACTGTCGAAAATCTCCTTCATATCCGGATCTTGCAACAGCGAATAGTCGGCGCTCATATCGTCCGGGTCGCGCGCTCACGAGAAGAGTTTGTCGATCTCTTCTTGGGACGCTTTGTTCTCGTTTTGCTGATTCAAAATTCGATCGACTTCGCCTTGCCGGCTCGCGTCTTTATTGTAGCTCGCCTTCGGATCGAAATCGACCCCTTCGGGCACGTCGATGTCGAGGGAACGGATGTCGTCCTTAATCTCCGAGTGGTCGATGTCGGCGATAAGGGTGGCGAGACGCTCGTGGACGGATTGGATCAAGTGATTCGCGGCGGCGAGCTGCTGGGCGGTGATATCCTGCACCTGCAACGATAGCGTAATTTGGTGCGTGTTGTCCTTCACTTCGCCGAGTTGCGCGATCGTCTTCTCGAGGTCCTTCGTCGGGGCGTCGGCGGCTTCGAGTTCGTCGATCGTCTCGAGCGCGTCGCCGTTTCCTTGGACCGTCTCGCGGAGCTTGGCGTAGAGCCGGGCGCGGCGTTCGCGATCTTCGAGCGCTTTTTTGGCGCGGCTCTCCACTTCGACGACGATGTTGGTGATCTTATCGACGATATCGAGAATCTCGGTCGTCGCCAATTCGGTCGCGTTGGTTACGTTGCTGATCTGGTTTGCCGCCTGAGGCATCTTGTTGGCGGTGTCGGATATCGAACTGTTGATCGTCTCCAGCAACGGGACGATCTCCTTCATAAACTCGATCAAACTCTGAATAATCGGCACAATCTTCTCGCCGAACTTAAACAGATTCTTAAGATCGTTGAGCTTATCGAAGATGCTCGACATATTCGTCGAAAGCTCTCTCATAATCGCCTCTCCGGCTTACACGTTCTCTAATATTTGCTCGATCTTTTCCTTCAGGATCTGAGGCGTGAAGGGCTTGACGACGTAGTTGGAGACTTTCGCCTGCAACGCCTCGACAATGTCCTCCTTAATGCCGCGCGTCGTCACCATTAAGATCGGGATGTTCGCCGAGTCGGGATTGCCGCGCACCTGCTTGGTGAACTCCAAGCCGGAAAGGTTCGGCATATTCCAATCGGTGATGATAAAATTAATCTCGCTATCGGCGTTAAGCTTCGCGAGCGCTTCCTGCCCGTCCGCCGCCTCGACGTAGTTTTCGTAGCCGAGGTTCTTGAGCGAATTGATGACGATTCTACGCATCGTCACCGAATCGTCAACGACCAAGAATTTCAAGTCCATAAGACGTTGCCCCTTTACTGATTTAGCTTAAGTATTTTGCCACTTCATATTGAATTTTCTTCGGATCGAACGGCTTGACGAGGTACGAATTCGCCCCGCACTCCATTCCCCGATCGATCTCCTCGCTGCCGGCGAGCGACGAGAGGATGATGATCGGCGTTTCTTTATACTCTTCGTTGTTGCGGATCGCCTTAATGAGCTCGTAGCCGTCCAAGTTCGGCATGTTTAAGTCCGTGATCACCAAGTCGATCTTCTTATCCGGCAATTTTTCGATCGCCTCCATACCGTCGGCGCACACCACCACGTCGAATCCGCGCATAGTAAGCGAGATCGAAACGAACTTGCGGATCGTCGGACTATCGTCCACCACCATTACGCTTTGCTTCACCGCGCTACTCCTTCTTATACCCGATCGTCTTCGGAAAACTAACGAGCTTGAACGCCTTCGATATACTCTGTAGCGTCTCCGAATACCCGATGAACAGGTATCCGCCTTTGTTCAGCGAGTTGTAGAGATGCGAGACGACCTTGATCTTCGATCGCATATCGAAGTAGATCAACACGTTCGCGCAGAAGATAACGTCGAAGCCGTTCATCGCCCGCATCGCCGCGTCGTCGTAGAGATTCAAGACCTTGAACTCGACGTTCTCCTTTAGCGCGGGCGCCAAAATGTACTCGCCGTTTTCCATACGGAAATATTTTTTCAGATAGTACGGCGGCGTGTTCCGGACCGAGTAGTCTCGGTAAACGCCGCGCTTCGCCGTTTCGATCACCTTGTAGTTGATGTCCGTCCCGACGATTTCGTATTTCAATCCCGGATGCTTCGGCTTGAGCAACTCGTCGAGAACCACGGCGGTCGAATACGCCTCTTCGCCCGAGGAGCACGCGGCGCTCCAAATCCTGAGGCGCTTATCGCCGATCTTATTCTTCAGAATCTCCGGCGCCACCGACTGCACGAGCACGTCCAGCTGCGGTTGGTTTCGGAAGAAGAACGTCTCGTTGATGGTGATGACCTCGAAGAGGAACTTCCGCTCGTCCTCCGCGCCGCGATTGTTGCGAACGTAATCGAGATATTTTTTATACGAATCGATGCCGAGAAAGCTCATCCGCTTTTGCAGACGACTCTCGAGCAGGTATTGCTTGTTGTCTTGGAAATAGATCCCGCAAAGTTGATAGACGTATTCTCGCCAATCGGCGAACTCCCGATCGGACATTTTCGGCGAGGCGAACGAGCTGGACGCGGTCAACGACGCCGTGAGGTTCTTGAACGCCTCGGCGGAAAAGGGCAACGGTTTCGCGGAATTCTTATTCATCATAATCCGGCGTCCGTCGCTCCGCGCTGCTCCAGAACCGCGCCGGCTTTTTGACGCAACATCGCGTCTTCGTCTTCCATCAGGAGCTTGAGCGCCTCGTTGGATTGCTCGGAGTCGATCCGCTCGAGGATGTCCACCAAGCGCAACTTGTTCCATATGTTCTTATCCGCCGCCAGCGTGTCGATAAAGAAGAACGCCGTGTCGGGGTTGACGTAGAAGAGTAGCTCCATCGCCGAGCGCCGCACCTCTTCGTTCGGATGATCGAAGCAGCCGGAGAGTTTTTCGCAAAGCGCGTGGAGCGTCACGTCGTCCAGCTCGCGAAGCGTCTTGCCGTTGTCGAACCCGATCATATCCTTCATCGCGTCCAACAGCGTCTTCAGGTTCTTCTGATCGTCGGAGATAAACCGCGTAACGCGTCGGAAGAAGCCCTCGGCTTGGTTCGTAAAAATCACCGCGATGTTCGAGTCGATCTCGGGATCGAACCCGTAGTTGTTCAGGCACGCGTCGAGCGACTCGTCGCCCGGGAAGTGGAGCAGGAGCGCCGTCGCCGCCTTTTTGTATTTGGGCTCCGCCTCGTCGAACGCCGCCAGCACGGCTTTTTTCAGCCGTTCGTCGCTCGGCGTATCGACGTTGAAGCGATCCTTCAGCTTGTTCAGCGAGTAGATGACGGGCCAGGTGAGCGGCGGTTGATATTGCTTCAGTCGCTCGATTAAGAACGGCACGGTCTCCTCGTCGCCGAGTTCGCCCAAACTCTCGAGCATCGAATATTGGGTGAGCGTGTCGGCGTGGTCGAATCGTTCGAGGATGAGCGGCAACGCCTTGGGCGAGCCGATCTTGCCGAGTGAATCGACGACGGTGGGTCCGAAGAGTTCGTTCTTATCGAACGCCTCGATCAGCGCGGGCACCGCCTCTTCGTCGCGCATCGCGCCGAGCGCCTCGACCGACGCCAGCGCCACGTTGTCGTCGGTCGTTTCCGCCAAAATTCGCCGCACCTCGTCCTTCGCCGAAGCGTCGCCGATAAGCGCGAGGACGTCGATGACGAACTTGCGGTCGTCGTCGTCGCCTTTGTCCAAATAGTTAACCAACGCTTCGACGGAGGCCGAGCCGCGCTTAACGAGCACGTCGCCCGCCAAGTTCCTCACGGCGATATCCTCGCTGGAGATTTTCGGGACGACGAGCTCCGAGATGCTCGGGTTCTCGTTGTAGATCAGCGTCAAGCTCGCCGCGTCGCGCACGCCCGTGTCTTCGTCGGCGAGCGCCTCGGTCAGCTTCTTCGCCGTCGCGTCGTCGATTTGTTCGCTCAACAGCGCTTCGGCGCCTTGCCGGCGCGCCATCGGATCCGGCGACGCCAACGCCGCCGCGGCTTCCGCGATTCTTTTTTCCTCTTCCGTCATGCTCTTTGCCAATCGGGGTAAATGGCGATTAATCGAAAAGTCGCTCGAATAGGCAAAATACCAAAAAAAATCGTGCCGCTCAATAATAGTTTCGAGCTATTCGCGTTGTCTCGTTTCGGGGTCGGAGGCGTTCCCGTCCGGGGCTATCGCGCCTTCTTCGTCACTTCGATATCGAGTTGCTCCATCCGATACCGCAGCTTCGATCGCGAAAGCCCGAGCAGACGAGCCGCCCGCACTTGGTTTCCCCCGGTGAGTTCCAACGTTTGTAGTATCAAGGATTTCAGCGCCACGTCGATCTTCACGCCGCCTTCGGGCACGCGAAGAACGAACTCGTCGCTCGAGGGCGTCTCCTCCGGCTCCCCTTCTTTCAGAAAAGCGAAACTCCGCTCGTCGAACGAGTCGCCGTCCAACAGCAACGCCGCGCGCTCCACCGCGTTGCGCAACTCTCGGACGTTGCCGCGCCAATACTGCGCCTGCAACAGCCGCATCGCCTCCGGCTCCACCTTCTCGACGTCTTTGCCGAACTTCTCGGAAAACTCGCCGACGAATTTATAGACCAACTCGGGGATATCCTCCCTGCGGTCGCGCAACGGGGGTATCTTCACGCGCGCCACGTTCAACCGATAGAAGAGGTCCTCGCGGAAGCGTCCGGCGCGCACTTCCTCGTCGAGCGACTTGTTCGTCGCCGCCACGACGCGGACGTCCACCGAAATTTCCTTTTCGCCCCCGAGCCGATAGAACGCCTTTTCCTGCAGCGCTCGGAGGAGTTTGACTTGGAGGTCCGGCGTAAGCTCGCCGATCTCGTCCAATAAAATCGTGCCCCCGTCGGCGAGCTCGAACTTGCCCGCCTTCGTCTTCTGCGCCGCGCCCGTAAAGGCGCCCTTCTCGTGCCCGAAGAGTTCGCTCTCGGCGAGCTCCTTCGGAATGGCGGCGCAGTTGATGGTGACGAACACCTTGTCGTTTCTGCCCGATATTTGGTGGAGGTATTTCGCGACGACTTCCTTGCCGACGCCGCTCTCCCCCTCGATGAGCGCGGTCGTGTCGTCGGTGCGCGCCAATCGCTCCACCACGTCCAGCGCGCTTTGGATCGCCTTGCTCTTTCCGAAATACTCGCGCGTCAACTCGCGCTCGGCGGCGAGCTCCCGATACTTGGTCAGCTCGCGTTTCAGCTTGAGGTTCTCGACGCACTTCTCGAGCGCGATGCGGAGCTGATCGAGGTCGATCGGCTTCAGGAGGAAATCGTACGCCCCGAGCTTCATCGCCTTTACGGCTATTTTCACGTCGGAGAACCCCGTGATCATCAACACGGGCATATCGGGGTATCGCTCGCGGGATTCCTTGAGGATATCCAACCCGTCGGCGACGGTGAGATAGATATCCAGCAACATAATGTCGGGTCGGAACTCCTCGACGAGGTCGAACGCGCGCGTGGCGTCTTGGCACGTCTCGACGTCGTAGCCGAGTCGGGAGAGCGTCTTTTTTAACGAGACGCACACCAACTTATCGTCGTCAACGACCAGAATCTGCATACCGTTTTTCGAGGCGGTCTGTGGGCGGAATCGAGCGCTTCGCCTTCCTCGTTCTCGACTCGAGGGTCGCTACGAAACGTCGCGGAATAACACTTTTACTCAAAACATTTTACGCACTTTTCGAGAAAGTAGCAAGCCGACGCGACCGCTCGGAAGCGAAGCCGCTCGGAAGCGAAGCCGCTCGGAAGCGAAGCCGCTCGGAAGCGAAGCCGCTCGGAAGCGAAGCCGCTCGGAAGCGAAGCCGCTCGGACACGGAGGCGACAATCGGGG
>WJMR01000229.1 GCA_014727845.1 Ignavibacteriales bacterium | reverse complement strand
GACGCATACGACGCGAGTGTGCACGGCAAGCGCGGCGTCGAGTGCTACGAGTGCCATTCGAAGCACGAGGTGAAACGGGCGAGCGAGTTCGAGAAGACGCTACACGTTACGTGCCTTTCCTGTCACCGCTCCGGGGGCGTGTCGCTCTATAAGAGTAGCGCGCATTTCCGTTCGTATCAACGGATCGGCGAGCCGTCGTGCCTCGATTGCCACGACAAGAGCGGGCATAAAATCCAAGCGACGAGCTTTTCGGTAAGGGCGGAGAACGCGCTCTGTCGGACGTGCCACACGCCGGGTAAGACGGAGTTCTCGCGGACGCTCCACGCGTCGGTCGCCGAGTCGGGCAACACGTCGTGCGTCTCCTGCCACGGCGCGCACGAGACGAGCGTCGCCAAGTTTACGGGTTCCTCGAAGGCGTGCCTGACGTGCCACCTCGACGCCGAGCTTATGAAAAGCTTCGACCGCCCTGAGTTGGTCGAGTTTGTGAAGACGTACGAAACCAGCGTCCACGCGGTCTCGGGCCATGAGGGCGGCGAAGGCGCCGAGTGCGTCGATTGCCACGGCGATCACGTTGAGGACGGACTCGACGCCACCCAAGCTCGGTTCGAGCGGGGGAACGTCGGCGAAACGTGCGGCGCCTGCCACGCCGACGTCGTCGAGGATTACCTCGCCTCGGCGCACGGCGAACTTATCGCAGAAGGGGACGACCTCGCCCCCACCTGCGTCGATTGCCACGGCGAACACGACATCAGCGCGGTGGACGCGAAATCGTACAACAAGGTCCATCGGAAGGACGTTTGTTACGAATGCCACGTCGAGAACCCCAAAGTGGTCGCGCGCGTCGGCGACGAGAGCATTCTCCGCTACGACGAATCCGCGCACTACTCGGCGTTGCGGAGCGGAAACGAAGACGCGGCGGTCTGCTCGGATTGCCACGGCGCCCACCTCGTGTTGCGCGCCGCCGACGAGCGTTCCACCGTCCACCCGACGAACGTGGCGAAAACCTGCGGCGTAATCGGATGCCACAAGGAGGCGAGCGAGGAATACGAAGAGAGCATACACGCCGACGCGCTCGCCAAGGGAGTGGCGGACGCCCCGACCTGCGTCGATTGCCACGGCGACCACGTGGTGGCGCAAGGCGGCGTCGCGCCCGAGGAAGGCGAGACGATCAACCAATACATCTCCAACGTCTGCGCCGATTGCCACGCAAGCGTCGAGCTCGCCGAGCGCTACGAGGTCTCCATCCTCCAAGCGGAAACGTATTACGACAGCTACCACGGCTTGGCGGTGCGCGGCGGCTCCAAAACGGCGGCGAACTGCGCCAGCTGTCACGAGCATCACGCCGTGAAGACGAGCGACGACTCGACTTCCAGCATCCATCCGAGCAACCTCTCCGAGACGTGCGGCTCCTGCCATCCGGGCGCCAACCTCGAGGACGAGTTCAAGAAGGTGCATCTCACTTACTCCGAGGACGAGTCGCTCCTCCTCTACTATCTCGAAAAATTCTATTGGATCATTATCGTCGGCACCATCGGCGGTATGGTGATCCACAACCTGTTCGACGTCTATCGCAAGACGGTCGATCGTAAGAAGTATCGCGACGAGATGGCGCGCCTCCGCAAAGAAGGGAAGTACTATTTGCGGATGACCGTCAACGAGCGGATCCAGCATTTCATCCTATTGACGACGTTCCTCGGCTTGGTGATCAGCGGCTTCGGGTTGGTGTATCCCGACGCCTTCTGGGTCGAATGGATTCGCTACGTAATGGGCGAGCGAGCGTTCGAGCTTCGGGGCATAACGCACAGAATCCTCGGGTTTATGATGGTCGCCGCCTCGTTCTATCACGTCTATTATCTGGCGTTCACCGAACGCGGCAGAAAGATGTTGATCGACCTATTACCGACGCCAAAGGATCTTAAGGACGCGGTCACGAATATCAAGTACATTACGGGCCTCGGCAAAGAGCATCCGCACTTTGGTAGATTCACCTATATGGAGAAAGCCGAGTATTGGGCGCTTATCTGGGGAACGGCGGTGATGTCGGTGACGGGTATCATGCTCACGTTCAACGATTTCTTCCTCGCCAATTTCCCGAAGCTCTATCTCGACGCCGCGACCGTCGTGCACTTCTACGAGGCGTGGCTGGCGTGGCTGGCGATCGTCGTCTGGCACTGGTACTACGTCATCTTCAACCCGATCGTCTATCCGCTGAACACGGCGTTCATCTACGGCACGGTGGACGAGTTCATTATGAAACAAGAACACCCCGAAGAGCTCGAGAAGATCGAAAAAGCCAAACGAGCGGGCGGAACGGACAATGACGCCAAGCAAACGGACGAAACGGACGAGAACGCGTAGCGGCTTGAATTAGTGAGGAAAAATATTGTAACTTGCGGTCGTGTAACGAACGATCATTCATTCACCAGATAGGGAGCAAAGATGAGACGCGTTTTACAAGGGACGGCGATCGTTCTGGTCTCCGTCGGGTTCTTCGCCTTCATGACGAATCCGCCGCAAGATCACGAATATCAAGGCGTCAAGAAATGCGGTATGTGCCACAAGAAAGACGACCAAGGCGCGCAGCTGAAAGTCTGGGAAGGTAGCGAGCACGCCAAGGCGTTCGAGACCCTCAAGAGCGAGGAGTCGAAGAAGATCGCCGAAGAAATGGGCTTGAGCGCCGAACCGTGGGAAGCCGAAGAGTGCCTGAAATGCCACGCTTCGGGATACCAAGAAGGCGCCGCGGTCGATAAGAAATTCAAAGTCGAGAACGGCGTGCAATGCGAGACCTGCCACGGTCCCGGCGGCGACTACGTCAACCTTCACCGGAAAGCCGACAAGCTCGAAGAGGCGTACGCCAACGGTTTTGTGAAGTTCGACGACGTCGAGGCGGAATGCCGCGAGTGCCATAACGAGGAAAGCCCGACTTTCCCCGCCGACGGCTTCGACTTCGCCGCTTCGTGGGAAAAGGTTAAACACCCCATTCCCGCCGGTAAGTAATCGACGATAATCGATTGCGTTTTGCAACCCCGTCGTTTGACGGGGTTTTTTATGTACCTTTCTCCATCCACCTCCGATATTACCCATTACATGCCGACGCCGTAAAAGCTCGTCCCGTTTCCTCCATCGGAGCATGGTAGCCAAACGGTAATCGAGGAGGGGATATCCGGCACAAAGAAAAACGCGGAGAGAGTCGGGGATTGAACATAAAAAACCCCGCCGTTGCGGGCGGGGTTCGTTGTAACTCGGTGTTACGACGGAAAGTTATTCGTAGTCGTAACTGCCAACGTGCGTGCCGGCGTCAAACGCGGTGCCGGGCATAACGTCGTGGATCATACCGTTGGCGCCGAACAGAAGCGACTTACAGTCGTAGCCGAGGAGACGGAGGTACGCCGTCGTGTAGGCGCTGTTCTGTCCCGTGTAGCAATAAAGCACGATCGTTTGGGCGTTCGGTAACGTGCGCAAATCGTTCGCGAGCTTAAACGGCTCGGTGGAGGGCTCGTAGTTGACCGCCGTCGGGATGTGTCCCGGCCAAGGATCGGTGGAGCCGCTGTATTGATCTGCGGGCCAGTAGTTGACGATGTAGTAGCTGCTCTCGCCGTCGGCGACGTCGCTCATAACCGTCGAGGCGGTGATCGTCGCGTTGCCCCAGTCCTTCATAACCGTTTCGATGCGTTCTTGCATAAGAAGCAAGTTGTTGGTTTCGGTGGAGGTCAGCTCGGGGAGCTTGCCCGCTTCCATTTTATCGTTCGCGGTCTTCTCGAACTCGGTCGCGTAGTCGTTGCTAACCTTGCCCGACCACACGTCGAAGTGGGAGTTCCACGAGCTCATACCGAATTTCATGCTCGTAACGTTGGAAACGCCGTACGCTTGGAGGAGATAGGTGGCGTAAGCGGCGGTTTGACCGGAATAGCAAACCATATAAACTTTGTCGTAATCGGCAAAGTTAATCGAGCCGAGCGAGTCGGCGAGGTCGCTAATCGTCATGTTTTTGTAGTCGGCGCTCGGTTTATCCGAGGTCTTAATCTTGCCTTTGCTCGTTACGTCGGCGGGGGCGCGAAGGTCGATGATCAACACGTCGGTCGAAGCGTCAACGATGTCGGTGTGAACCGTCGAAGCGGGCGTGAACCGCGAGGATTGGTTGTGCGCGTCGGTGCGGCTACCTTCCATAAACGTAGCCAGTTGAACGGCTAACGTTTCGTCCGCGTCTTCGTTAACGGGGTCGTCTGTTTCGGTCGTGTCGCAACCGATATAGAACGAGACGGAAACCGCCAACATAAGCGCGTATAGCAGTTTGAACTTGTTCATTGTGGTTCCTTTTGTTTTGGTTATAGAATGGAATTGTTTATTACGCAAACCGGAGGGTGAAGATTACGTTAATCCAATCAAATGATAATTTCCCCGATGAATAAATAACACACAACATTTTTCTTAATATAATGCGACCGCTATTCTATTGCAACCATTACTTGAAGAACGGTCATATAAGAAAAGGAGCGGACGAAATCGCCCGCTCCTTTTATGAAACCAAGAGAACGCGAGGGGTTTAAAAGCCCCACGGAGTTTCGTTATCAACCACGACGGCGTCGTTGGCGTTCTTCTCGAAATCCGACAAATCGTCGGCGAAGAGGTACAACTCTTTATTGCGCACCGTGTCGCCTTCGTCGATGATGTGGCAGGCGTCGTAGCACGCGCGTCCGCCCGTCGTGTCGGTGCGCGCCGTGCGCTTCAAGATCGCGTGCGGCGACGTGTAGTTCCACGTCGGGAGGACGTTGAAGTTCGCGAGCGTCGGAACGCCGTAACCGTCCCAGCTTTCCGGACCCATCGGGGCGCGGCGCACGAGGCAGAAGTCGTACGGGCGATTCTCGTCTTTGATAGGGTTGCGACCGATCTTGTAGCCCATATACGAGGGGATGCCCGCGTGACCGTCTTCGATGTGGCAATTGCCGCAGTTATTGTAATCCTGCGCGTGGCACACGTAGCAGTCGAAGTCGCCGACGTGCACGCTGTGGTAGGTGTTGGAGCTCGCGACGTCCGCGTGGCAATCGAGGCACTCGGGGAGGAGCGCCATTTTATAGCGATGCTCGTACTTCACGCCGTCGCCGTGCACTTCGTTTTGCGAGTGGCAGCTTAAGCAGGTGAATTGCGCCTTCGTGAAGTGGACGTCCGGCTCCGCGCCCGCGCCTTGACCCAAGAAGGCGTGACCGCCGCGGCTAACGTGGCAGGTTACGCAGACGTAGCGCCAGTGGGGCGTCTCGGAGAAATTGTGGTCGCTCGCCAATCCGCCGCCGCCTTGCGCGGGACGTATGACGTGGCAATCGCCGCATTGGGCGTGGCACTTGCCGCACTTCTCGTCGTAGCCCTCTTTCATCGCCTCGGGCAGTTGGTCGAATTGATGCGCGCCGTCAAGACCGTAGCGCATCGTTACTTTGCGCTTCTGACCCCAGCCCATCTCGTGGATGCTGTTCTTCGCGCGCGCGACGACGTCGGGGTGGCAACTCGCGCACTTCTCCTCGCTTATCATCGAGGGATGTTTGACGAAGTCGCCCGCGTGCGCGACGTCCTTATCGGCGGTCGTCCCGTCGCCGTTGTGGCACTCAACGCACGCCAATTGTCCGTGCACGCTCGCCTTGAACGCTTTGTAGTTGTCGCTGTCCGGATCGAGATAGACGCGATCGTACGGCTCGTAGTACGGAACCGTTCCGCCGCACCCGCCGCCGCCGGAAGGCGGTTCCTCGTCGTCGGCGACTTCGCGGAGGTGTGAGTAGTTGGTGTGGCAACCCACGCAACTGTTCACAGCTTGCGCGGTCGCGACTTGTTGCGCGTCCTTAACGGGTTCGATAGTCGGCTCGTCTCGATCGCATCCCAAGAGCGCGAAAAATCCGACCGCGATTCCCAAAACAAATAGACGTTTCATGTTCGCTTCCCTGTTAATCGTTCGTAATTAAAACTTCTTGTCGAGTCCGCCGATTCTCAGCTTCCCGTCCACGTGTAAATTCTTGTTTCCGATTTC
>WJMR01000228.1 GCA_014727845.1 Ignavibacteriales bacterium | reverse complement strand
GACGTGAAGCGGGGCGGATTAGCCAGCGCGCGAAAGTACGCCGAGAAATTCGACGGCTTCACGGGCGACGCCGTTCGCGTTACCGACGAGGAGTTCGCGAAGGCGGATCGCGACATCGACGAGACGGTGAAGAACGCGCTTCACATCGCCGCGCTGAATATTGAGCGGTTCCACATTTTACAGAAGCCGACGCGCTACGAAGTCGAGACGATGCCGGGCGTGAAGTGCTACCGCGAGTTCCGCCCGATCGAGTCGGTCGGACTCTACGTGCCGGGCGGCGTCGCGTCGCTCCCCTCCTCCCTCTTGATGCTCGGCGTGCCCGCGCGCATCGCGGGTTGCAAGCGGGTCGTCGTCTCATCGCCCGCGAAGGAGAACGGCGACGTCCCCGACGCCGTGCTCTACGCCGCGCGGTTGGCGGGCGTAAAGGAATTCTATAAAATCGGCGGCGCGCACGGCGTCGCGCTTATGGCTTACGGCGACGAGGAGATTCCGAAGGTCGATAAGATTTTCGGACCCGGCAACCAATACGTTTCCGCCGCCAAGCAGCTCGTCTCGTTGGATCCCGACGGCGCGGCGATCGATCTGCCCGCCGGTCCGAGCGAGGTTCTCGTAATCGCCGACGACAACGCCGACGCCGGACACGCCGCGCTCGACCTCCTCTCGCAAGCCGAACACGGCGTCGATTCCCACGTCGTGCTCGTCTCGACGAGCGAGAAGAAAGCCGAGAAGATTCTCGCGGCGCTCGAGGCGGCGCTGAAGGAGCACAAGAAGAGCAAGCTCGCCGTCGAGTCCTTACGCGACTCCGCCGCCTACGTCGTCGATTCAATCGACGCGGCGATCGAACTCTCCAACGCCTACGCCCCCGAGCATCTCGTGCTGAACGTCGCCGAGCCGCATATCCATGTCAAGAAAATTCACAACGCGGGTTCGGTCTTCCTCGGCGCGCACACTCCCGTAAGCGTCGGCGACTACGCGGCGGGACCGAACCATACGCTGCCCACCTACGGTTGGGCGAAATCCTACGGCGGTCTCTCCGTCGAGCACTTCATGAAAAGCGTCACGTTTCAAGAGGCGAGCGAGAGCGGTCTCGCGCTCCTCGCGCCGTCGATTCTGCCCCTCGCGGCGGTCGAGGGGTTGCCCGCCCACGCCGACGCCGTTTCCGCGCGGCTGAAGAAATGAACGTCGTCGATCTCATACGCGACAACATCCGCGGACTCTCGCCCTACGTTTCGGCGCGTGACAAATATATCTCGGGCGACTTGCTCGACGCGAACGAGAACCCGTTCGGCTCGGTCGGCGCGAAGGAGAACCCACTCGCGCTCAACCGCTACCCCGATCCCGCGCAGCGCGCGCTCCGAAACTCGCTCGGCGCGTATCTCGACGTCGATCACGCCCGACTCTTCTTCGGCGTCGGGTCGGACGAGATCATCGACCTCCTCTTACGCGTTTTCTGCCAACCCGCCCGAGACGCGGTCGCGATCTTCGAGCCGACCTACGGAATGTTCCGAGTGGCGGCGGACGTCCACGGCGTCGAGACGAAACGGTTCGACCTCTCGGAGGAGTTCCAACTCCCCGCCGAGCTCCCCGAGGAACTCAAGCGCGGCGAGGCGAAGCTCGCCTTCCTGTGCTCGCCCAACAATCCCGTCGGACCCGCGCTACGTAAGGCGGACGTACTGAATTTTGCGCGGAAGTTCGAGGGGATCGTCGTCGTGGACGAGGCGTACATCGACTTCGCCCCCGACGCGTCGGTCTATCGCGAGACGGCGATCCTGCCGAACCTCGTCGTTACCCGCACCTTCTCGAAGGCGTGGGGATTGGCGGGCGCGCGGTGCGGCTACTGCGTCGCGGACCCCGTCGTCGTCGATTTTCTGATGAAGACCAAGGCGCCCTACTCGATCAACAAGATGACCGAGCGCGCCGTCCTCGACGCCCTCGACCGCCCCGAGGAGAAGGACGAGTACGTCGAGCGGATCGTCGCCGAGCGCGAGCGTCTCGCCGCGGCGCTCCGAGCGATCGACGCGATCGAGACCGTCTTCCCCTCCGAAGCGAATTTCATCCTCGTGCGGACGCCCGGCGCCCCCGCCCTACAAAAGCGAATGGCGGAGCGCGGCGTTATCGTCCGCGACCGAAGCTCGCAGCCGCGACTCGAGGACACGATCCGGATATCCGTCGGAACCGCCGAGGAGAACGACCGAATGCTCGAAGCGTTAAAGGCGTCGCTATGACGCGGCTCGTCGTCTCACCCGATTTCTTTTCCTACCGCGACGATCGTTCGCGCGGATTGCTCGCGGGTTTGTGGAAGCTCTACGATCTCGGCGTCGAGATCGCCGCGCCGAAGTGGCGGACGGTCGCGTCGCCCGAGACGGCGCGCGTCGTGGAGCGAGAGGCCCCGCCCTTGGAGAACGCCGACGAGGCGCCGCTTGCCCACTCGTTCCTCCTCCGGAAACCCGACGAGGAGCCGAACGCTATCGCGCTCGAAGATGGCGAGACCGCGGGCGAGGCGTTGGAGCGGTGCGTCCGACTCATCCGCCGCGCAAAGGTTTCGCGAACGACCAAGGAAACTGACGTTTTAATCGAGGTGGCGCTCGACGGCGCCGGCGCCGCGGCGGTCGGGACGGGCGTCGGGTTCTTCGATCATATGCTCGAACAGATTGCGCGACATGCGAACATTGATTTAACCGCGCGCGTTAAGGGGGATCTCCACGTGGACGAGCACCACACGGTCGAGGATACGGGCATCGCGCTCGGCGAGGCGATTCTCAAAGCGCTTGGCGAGAAGCGCGGCTTGCAACGCTACGGCTTTCACGTTCCGATGGACGAGGCGAACGCGCGGTGCGCGATCGACTTGAGCGGCAGACCCTATCTCAATTACAAATGTAAATTCTCGCGCGAGAAGGTCGGCGACTTTCCGACCGAGCTGACCGAGGAGTTCTTCCGAGGGTTGGCGGTCGGGCTGAAGGCGACGGTGTATCTCCGCGCGAAAGGCGAGAACGACCATCATAAGATCGAGGCGTCGTTCAAGGCGTTCGCCAAGGCGCTGAACCAAGCGTGCCGCCTCGACGCCCGCGCGCGCGGGGCGCTCCCCTCGACGAAAGGACTGTTATGATCGCGCTGATCGATTACGGCGCCGGCAACTCCGCTTCGGTCGGCAACGCGCTCGAGGAGCTCGGCTACGAGTTCGAGCTGACGGCGAACGAGTCGAAGATACTCGCCGCCGAGAAGATCATCTTCCCCGGCGTCGGCGAAGCGTCTTCCGCGATGGCGACGCTCCAGCGGCTCAACCTCTCGTCGGTGTTGCGGATGACGAACAAACCCACGCTCGGCGTCTGTCTTGGTATGCAGCTAATGGCGGAGCGCTCCGAGGAGGGGGACGCCGCCTGCCTCGGCGTGGTTCCGGGCGAGAACGTCGCCTTCGATCCGAACGCCGTCAACACGCCCCATATGGGTTGGAGCGAGACGGAGCTTACCGACCGCGACAATCCCCTCTTCCGCGACGCGCCCGAGCGAGCGTTCTTCTACTACGCCCACTCGTACTATCTCCCCGTCGGCGAGCGCACGACGGCGCGGTGCGACTACGGCGGACCGTTTACCGCGTCGATCCGCAAAGACAATTACTACGGCGTCCAGTTCCACCCGGAAAAATCGGGGCGCGAGGGATTACGGATTCTGAAAAATTTTGTCGAGTTTTGTTGAACGCTATGCAATTTCGTATCACAATCCGACCGACGCTATGATTGTTTATCCCGCTATCGACATCATGGAAGGCAAAGTCGTTCGCCTCGAACGGGGCGAGTACGACGCCGTAACGGAATACGGCGAGTCCCCGACCGATACGGCGCACCGCTACGCCGACCTCGGCTTCCGCTACCTGCACGTGGTCGATCTCCTCGCCTCGAAGCGCGGACGCATTACGGTTTTTGAAACGCTCGAAGAAATTATCGATGAGACGGGGTTGCGCGTGGAGTTCGGCGGAGGCGTCCGACAATACGAGGACGTCGAGCGATTAATCGATATCGGCGTGGACCGCGTCGTCGTCGGATCGTTGGCGATTAAAGACAAACCGAAATTCGAGGCGATCGCCAAAGCGTTCGGGGGCGACCGGATTACGCTCGGCGCCGACGTGCGCGAGGGGCGCGTCGCCGTGCGCGGGTGGACGGAGAAGAGCCCGACGACCGTGGAGGAACACGTCCAATACGGTCTCGACAACAACGTGGACGTCGTTCTCTGCACCGACGTCTCTCGCGACGGCATGATGCTCGGACCGAACGTCGAGCTGTATCAATCACTCGCGCGCCGCTTCCCCGATCTTAAGCTCGTCGCCTCGGGCGGCGTCTCGTCGATCGACGACGTGAAACGCTTACGTGACCAGGGAATGTACGCGACGATCGTCGGCAAGGCGATCTACGAAGGCGCGATCGATCCGAAGGAGTTGGCGACCCTTGTTGGCTAAACGCATCATCCCCTGCCTCGACGTGAAGGACGGGCGCGTCGTGAAGGGAACGAATTTTGTAAACCTCCGCGACGCCGGCGACGCGGTGGAGTTGGCGGCGCGCTACTATGAAGAAGGCGCGGACGAACTGACGTTTCTCGACATCACCGCCTCGGCGGAGAAACGGAAGACGCTGCTCGATCTGGTGGTCGCCGTCGGCAAAGTGATCCGCATTCCGTTCACGGTCGGCGGGGGCGTTTCGGAACTCGGCGACCTCGAAGCCCTGTTGCGCGCGGGCGCGGATAAGGTCTCGCTCAACACCGCCATCGTCAAACGCCCGGAGCTTATCACCGAGGCGGCGAAGCGATTCGGCTCGCAGGCGGTCGTCGCCGCGGTGGACGTTAAGAACGTCGGCGACCGCCACAAGGTGTTCGTCAAAGGCGGACGCGAGGAGACCGACCGCGAAGCGAAGGCATGGTGCCTCGAAGCGGTCGATCGAGGCGCGGGCGAGTTCCTCCTCACCTCGATGGATAAGGACGGCGCGAAGACGGGCTACGATCTCGAATTTCTCGATTGGCTCACCGCCAACGTCTCCGTCCCCGTCGTCGCTTCGGGCGGCGCGGGCAAACGCGAGCACTTCCTCGAGGCGTTTCGCGACGCGCGCGTTGACGCGTGCCTGGCGGCGAGCTTATTCCACTACCAAGAACTCAACATCCAAGACCTGAAAGCGTACCTCCGAGAGAACGGCGTCGTCGTTCGTCTCTAACCCCGTTATGATTGACCCGAACACGATCGACTTCGAGAAACTCGACGGCCTCGCGCCCGCGATGGTGATGGACGCCGGTACCGGCGCGCCCCTTATGCTCGGCTTTATGAATCGCGAGGCGTTCGACAAGACGCTCGCCGAAAAGCGCGTCACCTTCTTCAGCCGCTCTAAACAACGGCTCTGGACGAAGGGGGAAACTTCCGGCAACTTTCTCGAACTCCGCGACGCGACGCTCGACTGCGACAACGACTCGATTTTGATCTACGCCGACCCCGTCGGACCGACCTGCCATCTCGGTCGCTACTCCTGTTTCGACGTGCCGCCGACCCCTCCCCCCGATTTCCTCGCCACGCTCGAAGCCCTGATACAACGGCGTAAGAAGGAGATGCCCGAGGGAAGCTACACGACGTCGCTGTTCCAAAAGGGCCTCGGACGCGTCGCGCAGAAGGTGGGCGAGGAGGCGGTCGAAACGGTCGTCGCCGCGATGAAGGACGATCGGGAGGAGCTGTTGAACGAGTCGGCGGACCTGCTCTACCACCTTCTCGTGCTGCTTACGGATCGCGGTCTCACGCTCGCCGAAGTGATCGACGTGTTGGAAGCCCGCCACAAACCGAAGGAATAGATCAGAGGTCGCCCTGCTCGGGGCGGAGGGTAATTTCCTCGCTCACCATATTGCCCTTTTGGAGGAACGCGCCGACGATCACGCGCGCGACGTCCTCCGGACGCATCATCCTATCGGCGTATCGCTCGCGCATATCGTCGCTCCAGATCGGCGTGTCGGTGGCGCCGGGGAGGATATCGACGACGCGGATGTTTTGCTTACGCGTCTCCTCGCGGAGGACTTTTGAGAACGCGTGGAGCCCCGCCTTGGACGCCGAGTAGGCGCCGCTTTGCGTTAAGATCTTCTTCGCCGCCACCGAGAGAATGTTGACGATCGTGCCGCCGCCGCGGTCGATCATCAACGGGAGCGCGGCTTTGATCGCGTAGATCGCGCCGAAGAGGTTGACCGTGAGGATCTCCTCTATCTCGGGGACGCTCGTCTTCTCGATCGTCTTAAACGCCGTGACGCCCGCCGCGTTGACGAGGCAATCGAGCCCCGACTCTCCGAAGCGTTTCAGCGCGGTTTGTTCGACGTTCTTCCGCGAGGCGACGTTGCAGGGCGCCGCCTCGACGAACTCGCCGCGCTCGCCGAGATCGCGTTTAAGCCGCTCCAGCTCGTTGGCGCGTCTGGCGGAAACGACGACTCGAGCGCCGACGTTGGCGAACTCGAGGGCGGCGGCTCGCCCGATACCCGAACTGGCGCCCACCACCCACACGTTGGCGCGTTCTTCGTCGCTCATCGCTCGATCCCGATTAGGTTCATAAATTCGTTTCGCGTCCGCGCGTCGTCCTTAAAGGCGCCGTGCACCGCGCTGGTTACGGCGCGCGAGTTCTGCTTCTGCACGCCGCGCATCATCATACACATATGGTAGCCCTCGACGACGACGGCGACGCCGTCCGGTTGGATCGCCTCTTGGATCGTGTCGGCGATCTGCCGCGTCATTCGCTCCTGCACTTGCAGGCGTCGCGCGAACACGTCCACCAATCGCGGCAGTTTGCTCAGCCCCACTATCTTGCCGTTGGGGATGTAGGCGACGTGCGCTTTGCCGTAAATCGGTAGCAGGTGATGCTCGCAGACGCTATAGAAATCGACGTCCTTGACGATCACCATCTCGTCGTAGTCCTCCTCGAAGACGGCGTTGTTCAGGACTTTCTCGACGTCCATCCGATAGCCCGACGTGAGGAACTCCCACGCCTTCGCCACGCGCTCGGGCGTTCTGAGGAGCCCTTCGCGCTCGGGGTCTTCGCCGATCAATTCGAGAAAGTTATGGAAGAGTTTTTCGACGCGTTGTTCGGGGAAGTTACTCCCCTCGGTATTCGACATAGTTCTTTTCTGTTTCGTAGAGTTTAACGGAATGGAGCTCGCCGCTCGGCAAGGCGTCCTTCAGCTCGCGCCACACGGCGACGGCGATGTTTTCGCTCGTCGGAATCGTATCGCGGAGGAAATCGACGTCGAGGTTGAGGTTCTTGTGGTCGAGCCGATCGACGACCCGCTCCTTCATCACGCGCTTGAGGTCCTTGAGATCCAGCACGTACCCCGTCTTCGGATCGATCTCGCCTTTTACGACGACCTCGAGCGCGTAGTTGTGGCCGTGACCGTTCTTGTTGGCGCACGTGCCGTAGAGCGTCTCGTTCTCCTCGTCGGAGAGCGCGGGGTTGAAGATGCGATGCGAGGCGGCGAACGTCTCGCGTCGGGAGATGTAGATCATACGGCTACGACAACTCTTTGAGCGCGGCGATTACCTCGTCGGCGTGACCGTCCACTTTCACTTTCGGGAACGCCTTCTTCACCTTGCCGTCTTTGCCCAGGATGTAGGTGGAGCGTTGGACGCCAACGCGCTTCTTACCGTACATCATCTTCTCTTTTAGCGCGTCGTATTTTTCGAGGACCTTCCGATCCACGTCGCTTAGGAGCGAGAACGGGAGATCGAGCTTTTCGGCGAACTTCGCGTGCGTCTTCGGCGTGTCGGGGCTGACGCCGACGACGACCGCGTCGAGCTTCTCGATCTCCTTTATCCGATCGCGGAACGCCTCGGCTTCGCGCGTGCACCCGCTCGTGTTGTCGCGCGGATAAAAATACAGCACGACGTTCTTGTTCGTTAAATCCTTGAGCGCCACTTTCTCATCGTTCTGGTTCGGCAAGGTAAAAGCGGGCGCTTTTTTTCCGACCTCGGGCATTGGGTTTGCCTCCGTATATATAGTGTAGATAGCGCGCTGTATGCGGCTCGGCGTCGAGCGTTCGTTTCCGCGCGTGATTAACTTACTTGAAAAAACGGAAAACGGCAACGCGAAGTTCCGCCCCCACGAGAAGACTCGCGCGGCTTGGAACTTTTTAACGGTCGGGACGCGTTACTATGGTAAGCAATCAGAAACGGAGAACTCAATGAAGATTGGGAAATCACTACTCGCGCTCTCGTTCGCCTCGACGATTTCGTTCGCGGCGTGCGGCGGCGGCGCGGAGAATATGGAGGAAGGAATGGACGCCCCCGATTTTACGCTGGAAGATCACCAAGGCAATAGCTATACGCTGAGCGACTACGAAGGCAAGTCGCCCGTCGTGCTCTACTTCTATCCGAAAGCCAACACGCCCGGATGCACGACGCAAGCGTGCGGTATCCGCGACAAACGCGACGAGTACGAGAAGAGCGGCGTGAAGGTTTTCGGTGTGAGCGTTGACGATAAAGAGGCGATCGCCGAATTCGTGAAGGAACACAACCTCAACTTCCCGCTCCTCTCGGACGCCGACAAGAAGGTCTCCGAGAAATACGACGTCCTCAATTCGGTGGGGATGTCGAGTCGCGTCACGTTCGTGATCGACAAGGACGGCAAGATTCACAAGATCATCCGCGACGTTAACGTCGGCACGCACGCCGACGACGCGCTCGAGATTGCGAAGGGTCTCGTCTAAGGCGCGCAACATTTCCCTCCCCAAACCAACGCCCCGTCGGACGCGCTCCTTCGGGGCGTTTTTTACGTTACCCCGCCGCTTCGCGTTGCCAATTGATTTCATTTTTCGGATATTTACGTGATTGACAAGGCGACAAACTATGACGACAAAATTCCGACTATTACTCGCGACGCTCGTATGCGGCGCGGCTTTGGCGCCGCTCGGTTGCGGCGGCGCGACGAACGTGGGCGATCGCTACGGCGATAAGGACGAGGACTCGGCGACGGCGGTCGATCTTTCCGCTTACCGCGAGGAGTTCGACTTCGCTCCCGCGCCCGACTTCACGACGGGCGAGCTCCCCTCCGACAACGCGGGCGACGCGCAAACGACGAACGTCGATCCCTCCCAATTGTGGTACACCTACGACGACGACGACGGCTACGAACCGCCCGAACACCTCGCGTCCCGGGACGTCTATAGCGTCCTCGTCGGAACCACGGACGATATGGACGAGGCGAAGCGCCTCAAGCGCAAGGCGTATCATGCCACGGATCGCGAAGATATTTCAATCACCTTCGAACCGCCGCTCTTCAAAGTGAAGATGGGGGGGTTCACCAACCTCAATAGCGCGCGCGGCGCCCTTTTCGATTTAAAAGAGGCGGGCGTTCCCGACGCTATCATCATCCACGAGAGAGTAAGATAAGCTCGGCGTCCCGCGCGGCGGGGCGTGCATTTTTGGAGGTAATTCCATGCCACGGATTGCAACCCTATCCCTTACGATAATTGCGTCGTCGCTTCTCTTCGCGCAGAGCCACGCGGACTATATCGAAGGTCCGTTCGACTCCCCCCAAGAAGTAACCGAGACGTGTTTCATGTGTCACGAAGACGCGGCGACCGACTTTATGAAAACGCGCCACTGGAACTGGAGCGGCGACGAGTTCGAGGCCGAAGGGCGCGGAACCGTCGCGCTCGGCAAGAAGAATCTCATTAACAACTTCTGCATCTCCGTGCCCACCAACTATCCGCGCTGCACAAGTTGCCACGCGGGCTATGGGTGGAAGGACGAAACGTTCGACTTCGAAGATCCGAACAACGTCGATTGCCTCGTCTGCCACGAAACGAGCGGAACGTATAAGAAAACGCCGACGGGGGCGGGTATGCCGAGCGAGGAGAGCGATCTCGTCGCGGCGGCGCAAAGCGTCGGAACGCCGACACGCGCGAACTGCGGCGTCTGCCACTTCGACGGCGGCGGCGGCACGGGAGTGAAGCACGCCGATATGGACGACGCGATCCTCGACGCGGACGAAAACCTCGACGTCCACATGGGCGGCTTGGGATTCGAGTGCGTCGATTGCCACGCCGCCGACGCGCACGATATTAAAGGCGCGAGCCACGGCTCGATGATGCAAAACACGGGACACTTCTCCTGCCTCGAGTGCCACGACACCGAACTCCACTCGAAACCGACGATTAACAAGCACGTCGCCCACGTCGCCTGCGAAACATGCCACGTCCCCGAGATAGCGCGCGGGTTACCCACGAAGACGTGGTGGGATTGGTCGAAAGCCGGGATGGACCTCGAGGTTACCCACGACCAATACGGCAAAGAGCTCTTCGCGAAAAAGAAGGGCGAGTTCAAATGGGCGAAGAATATCCAACCCGAATACTACTGGCACAACGGCGGCGCCGACTACTACTTCATCGGCGACAAGATCGACCCGACGGAGACCGTGAAGCTCAACACGCTCCGAGGCGACATCGACGACCCCGACTCGCGCATCTATCCGTTCAAGGTGATGCGAGGCAAACAACCTTACGACGCGATTAACAACCACCTCGGCACGCCGCACCTGTTCGGCAAAGACGGGTTCTGGAACACGTTCGATTGGGCGCAATCGCTGACGATCGGATTAGAAGCCGTCGGGCTCGAGTTTAGCGGCGAGTACGACTTCGTCGAGACCGAAATGTATTGGCCCGTCAACCACACCGTCGCGCCCGCCGAAAACGCGGTGAAGTGCACGGAGTGCCACGGAAGCGGCTCGCGACTCGATTGGATCGCGCTCGGCTACGCGGGCGACCCGATGCGCGAGGGAACGCGCGAGGATCTCGGCTTGATTAAAGCCGGCAAGTAGCCCCTCCCCCTTTCGTAAAAAAGCGTTCAACCTTGGCGAGATCGTCTCGCGGGGTTGAACGCTTTTTATATAACGGTCGATTCGTTATCGCTTCGATTATCGACATACCGATAATAACCGTGTCGATTATCGGCCGTATGGTAATACATCGGCTAATTAACGCCCATCAATTAATTAAATAGGCGTTAGTTTAAGTTCGTAACTTCGATCAGCCGGGGGGCCAACGCATCTGCCGCCCGCCGAGCAGATGCATATGGAGGTGATAGACCTCCTGCCCGCCTTGCGGTCCGACGTTGAAGACGAGGCGATAACCCGACTCGTCCACCCCCCGCTCTTTCGCGACGGCGTTGGCGACGTCGAACATTTCGCCGAGCAATTCGGCGTGCTTCTTGCCGTCGATGTCGCTCGCCTTCGGAATTTCCTCTTTCGGAATAATCAGCACGTGCGTCGGCGCCTGCGGGTTGACGTCCTTAAACGCCATCACGCGATCCGACTCGTGAAGAATCTCCGCGGGGATTTCCTTGCGAACGATCTTGCCGAAAACCGTGTCGCCCATCATTCGGCTCCTTTCTCGATTTCGTATTTTTTCATCTTCGTGTAGAGATGACTGCGCTGAATGTCCATCGCCTCGGCGGCGCGACTAACGTTCCAGCCGTGCTTTTCGAGTTGCATGACGATGAACGCGCGTTCGGCTTTTTCCTTAAACTGTTGAAACGATTCGCTCTCCTCGATCAAATCGTCGATCGAAAACTTCTCCGACGGCGCGAGAAATTTGATGTCCTCGCTCGTCGCCACTTCTTTGTTGACGAGGATGATGATGCGCTCGACGATGTTACGTAACTCGCGGACGTTGCCCGTCCACTTGAGCGATTGCAACAACTTCACGGCGCTTTCGGCGAAGACGGGCGGATTTTTCTTATGGCGCTCGGCGAGCTCGTTGGCGAACGCCTCGGCGATGACGGGGATATCCTCGGGTCGCTCGCGCAGGGGCGGAACGAAGACAGGGATAACGTTGAGCCGATGGAATAAATCCTCGCGGAAGTTCTTCGCCTCTATTTCCGCCTCGAGGTCCTTGTTGGTCGCGGCGACGATACGGGCGTCCACCTCTATTTTCTTCGATCCGCCGACGCGCGTGATCGATTTATCCTCGAGGGCGCGGAGGACTTTGGCTTGCGCCTGTTGGCTCATGTCGCCGATCTCGTCGAGGAAGAGCGTGCCGCCGTCGGCGAGCTCGAATTTTCCGACGCGTTGCTTCACCGCGCCCGTAAAGGATCCCTTCTCGTGGCCGAACAGTTCGGACTCGATAAGCTCGGAGGGGATGGCGGCGCAGTTGACCTCGACGAACGGGCGATCTCGGCGCGAGCTTTTATGGTGCAGCGCGCGGGCGACGAGTTCCTTCCCGACGCCGTTCTCCCCCGTGACAAGCACGCCCGCGTCGGTGTCGGCGACCTTCTCGATCATCTCCCGGATTTGCTTCATCGCGTCGCTGACGCCGAGGATGCGGCGCTCGGGTTCTACGGCGCGTCGGATCTCCTCGTTCTCTCGTCGGAGCCGGGAGCGTTCGGCGGCGTTGCGAACGCTGATGATGAGCTTGTCGCGGTCGATCGGTTTTTCGATGAAGTCGAACGCGCCGAGGCGCGTGGCCTTGACGGCGTTCTCGACGTTGCCATAGGCGGAGATGATGATGACGGCGGTTTCGGAGCCGCCCTTCTTGGCGCGCTCCAACGCCTCGAAGCCGTCGATATCGGGCATCTGGATATCGAGCAAGGCGGCGTCGTAGTCGCCTTCTATCAGACGCTCGACGCCCTCGAGTCCTCGGGTTGTTGAATCGACCTCGTAGTCCTCGTCTTCGAGAATCATCGCGACGCTTTCGCAAATGTCTCGTTCGTCGTCCACGATCAACACGCGTTCCATAGTCGGTCGTCCTTTACGGAATCCAAGTTCGCAAGAGTTCGGAAGGAAGCGACGTCGGCTCGTCGGCGAGCCGTTCGCCGAACCGCGCGCCGAGACGATTTGCCTTTAGATCGCGCGCGTCTATCTCGCGCTGCAGCCCGAGCGCGACTTCCAGAATTTCCACAAAATAACCAACGTAGTCGGTTAAATCAAAAAGGATGAATTGGCGGGCGAGCCACGCGGCGCCGAAGAAGTGGGCGAGCTTGTCGCGGTCGCCGAATCCGACGTCGGGCGAATCGGGGAAGAGGCGCGCGGGCAGACGGCGATTGCGCTCGACGAACGTTTCGCGCGGCGGCGAGATAATCGGATAGACGATCTCGACGCCGAGCGCGGTAATCGAGGGGGTTCGGTATTGCGACGTCGCGAACGTAAGCGCGAGGAGCGCCTCGTCGAGGTCGTCGTCGCAAAGCCGGATAGCGACGCGAAAGAGAGAATCGACGAGCGCGTGGTCGTCAAGGTCGTCGGCGAGCCGAGCGTAGCGATCCGAGACGACGAACGCCGAGATCGCGTTGACGCGTTGGGAGAGTTCGCTCTGTTGCGCCGAGACGGCCAACGTCGCGAACGCGGCGAGGAGCGCGACGACGACCGCCCTCGGCGCGGAACGACTACCCGGCGAGTTTGACAACGTTATCGACGACCATCTTGGCGTTGGCGCGGATCTGCTTCACGCTCGCCTCCATCATATAGCAGGGACCCGTGACGATCTTGTTCTTCTCGTCAACGGCGACTTCCTCGACGGATTTCATTTCGGGTTTGGCGCCGATTTTCGCCATACCGTCGCTCACGTCTTTGATGTCGTATGGAGACGGCTTGTCCGTCGTTCCGACAGTGAGGACGGGCTCTCGCCCCGATCCTTCAAGGGCTTTGGCGACGACGGTGGGCCCCATACACACGGCGCCGACGGGCTTGCCCGCTTCGACGAGTTCGAGAATTATGCGTTTGACGTCCGGCAGGACGTCGCCGTCGGGACCTTTGAACGCCCACTTGTTTAGATTCTTCGCGGCGCCGAATCCGCCGGGAATAACGAGGGCGTCGAAGTCGTCGGCGGTAACGTCGGCGAGTTTTTTTATGTCGCCTCTCGCGATGCGAGCGGACTCGACGAAGACGTTTCGTTTCTCGTCCGTCTCTTCGCCCGTCGCGTGGTTAACGACGTGGTGTTGTTCGACGTCGGGCGCGACGAAGACGGCTTGGGCGTCGTTCTCGTCAACGGCGAGCAACGTGAAGACGGCTTCGTGAATTTCGGCGCCGTCGTAAACGCCGCATCCCGCAAGGAGAATTCCGATTTTCATAGTGGTCGGCTCCGAGTTGTTCGTTGTCGGTTAGGGTCTAGTATAGTATAAGAATATTTCTTGGAACCGCAATCGTCGCGCGATTGTTGGAACATAAGCGGGCTCGAAGAGTATAAGATATAAGACGTTGGATTCGCGCGGAAACGAGTGAGATATTGTAGGAACGACGCCTACGGATGTGTCGTAGTAATAATAAAAAGTGAAATAGGCGCCATCCACTATTTGTTTTTACGTGAGAATTTAATAAAATTGACGTCGAGGATAAGCGTATTGAAAATGTGCGGTTCCATTTACATTTTAACTCGCGTTTTTTATATTACGTTATCTTAATAAGATATCAACCAATGGGGAACCGAGCCGCGGCTCGGAGACGTCGCCCAACAAAGGATGCAATTCTAACCACCTCTATAAATTATAGGAGAAAGCAAAGTGGCAAAGGCGAACACTCAGGTCGGCAGCGACGTTATGAAATCGCGCAAGAAAAGCAAGAAGAAAAAAGAACCGTTCAACGTAATGCTTTATATGAACAAGATTACGGGCGCGGTTTATACGGGCGCGGCGATTCTTATTATCATCGTCGGTCTTCGCGGCTTGGGTACGCTTGCCGGCGAGCTTGAAGTCGTTCCGCGATTCTTAATCGACGCCGAAGGAAAGATCGACGCGAACTTCGTTGTCGGCGGCTTGTTCTTGGAATTCGTGATGCTTCTGATTATGGCGTTGGCGACGTTTATGGCGCCGACGGGCTATGAGAAAGGCGCGGACGACCACAAGGAAGCCGAGAGCGGCGGCGGCGAGACGCCCGTCGTCTCCGAATTGGCGAAGACGATCAACGACGTCAAGAAACTTACCAACGACGAATTGCAAACCATCGACGACTTCGTAACGAAGTTCAACGTCTTGAACAAGAAGATCACCAAGATGCAGATGGAGTCGCTCAACGCGTTGAACGAGATGAAAGAGACGATTACGAAGTAGCGCGAGCCACCGCTTGTGTTTCGTAGTCATCACTATTAAAACCGAAGGGTTTTATTATGGCGAAGAAAAAAGAGCCGAAAAACATGGTTTACTTCGTGCTCTACGTGGTGCTCTTAACGGAGTTGCTCGTCGTCATCACCGAGCGCGACGAGCTCCACGAGAAGGAGATCGAAGTAAAGAAGAAGATGCTCAGCAGTATCGCGGACTCGTACAACCAGAAGTTTATGTTGTATATCCCGCAGAAGCAGAGCGAGATTAGTCCGAAGAGTGAAGAACCCGCCACCATTACGATGAACACCACCGGCTTGGTTTCGCGCGAGGAGAAGGAGAACATCGAGTTCTTTATCGAGTGGGATCCCTCCTCGAAGAACAAACCGAAGGATTGGCCCGTTGACGGATTGACGAACTTCTCGCCGGAACAAGAATTCTACGAAGTCGTGGTTAAGGACGGCAACGGCACGTTCTATCTCGATCCCTCGATCGGCGTCGGCGAGTATAAGTTCTCGGTCTATGCGAGAGCCGAACGTGTCTTCCCTCAATATCTGCCGCACTTCCTACTCGAGGAGTTGGAGCATATGGTCGATATGAAGGTTGTCGAATCCGACAAGGAGTTCTTCCAGATCACGGTCAAACGCGAAGGCGAGATCGCTCGGAAAAGAATTTCGACGGTATTTTAGACCACTTTGCATATTCTCTTTGACTCGAATAACGGCGCATTTACGCGCGCCGTTATTCGTGCGTCAAGATGTCGAGGTTTTTACGCGGGACGGAACGCTCCCGTAACGAATAGTGATGAATTACATTTATAGAGGAGATTATACTATTATGGGCAGCTTTCTCTTCCGCGCATTAACGGCGGCGTTTATTTTCGCAACGGCGTTAAACGCGCAATCGTTCGACGTTAAAGATACCGTCATCGCCACGACTATGAAAGACTTCCAGATCCCGGACGAAGGGGTCATCGCCATCGCCAACCTTGCGCGTTTCAACGTGACGGCGGAATTGCTGGACGCGAACGGCTCGAAGATCAGAGATTTGGAGGATATCACTCGCCAACCCACCGCCGACGAATTCGACAAGGCGACGCAAGGCGGACGCTTGGGCGCGACGGTCTGGTTCTACTTCACGGCGAACGTGGTTGAGCCGGGCGAGTATTACGTTAAGTTCGACCTCTCTTTGCAAGGCGAAGCGGGCGACCGTGCGAATCCGACCGTTTACTACTACGTTATGGTTTACGATCCGCAGATCGCCTCCCCGGTCAATCTCCGCGATAGCTACTATTTTGGAGAGAAACACTCCTTCAGTTTCGCCACATTAGAGTATCCCGACTGGGACGCCTATTCTTACGAGATTAGCGCCAACTCCGGAACCATCCAAGGGCAGGGTCCCGTTGTATCGTTGGACGAGGTGCTTAGCCAGCAAGGAAACGTCGGCGGCACGATCACGGTCAAGGGTTATTACAACGGCCAACAGATTTACTATTATCCCGAAGCCCAAAGCGCGGAAACGGAACCGGCCGAGTGGACCTTCACTATCAAACTCCCGCCGCTCCAATACTTCGGCGGATGGGCTGACGAAGAGCAAGTCGATCAAAGCACGGATTGGTATCTCTATCCCGGCAACCAGATGTCGAACTCGTTGTTCTTCGCATACCTTGGCTTAACGCCCGATAAGAAGTTCGTCACGATTACGCCAAAGGCGATGTCTCCCAACGTTACGAGCGAACCCGCCGATTTTGTCGGCGACGTTCGCACGTCCACGGCGGGCGTCTTTATGCTCATCACCGTCACCCCGTCGCAGGCGTTTATGGACGCGATGGAGGTCGGCGACGACGAGTACGTTCGTCTGACGGTTCAATTCCGTGATCAATTCGGAAACCAGATTAAGAAGTTTTTCCGAGCAAGCGTTATTAAGTAGGTGTTTACGCGCTCGGGGGCGCGAGTCGTCTCCGAGCGCGTTTCTTTGTACTTCACCTTGGGGGATGAATGTTCGTTTCATTTGAGGGCGCGACAGGAGGATATTTTTTACGAGGGCTTACGATGTGCGCGTCGTCATACCATATTCCTAAACATTTTTGTATCCTTCGCGACAATTGTTTTAGATAATATTCTATTGCGAGAATTTGCGCTACGTCATAAGATTAAGTCATGTAGTATATTTTGCTATTGCGCCCTAACTTATGAATACTTATACTAACATTTGGAAAATGTAATTTGAAGTTCAACTCATTATCCGTTGGCAAAACGATGAAGTTTTCTAAACTCTTATTTATCTTCGCCGCGCTTTTCGCGACAACCTCCGTCGTATCGGCACAGTCGGTAGAAGATCAAATTAGGAAGATCGACATCAAGCTCAGAAAGGATCAGAAGTATCTGAACCTTTACTACTATAACGTGCTTGGTAGCGATCGCCTCTTTGGCGATATCGACTCGGTAAAACTTGCCGACAATCGAGGTTACTTCAAATTCAAACAGGACGATCTTCACGAGTATCGGATCTACTTCCTAATGGAAGGCGTGGAGATTGAAGACATCGTTATCCTTTACGTTCTCGAAGAAAGTAAGGATACGTCCGGGCAAGGGTCGTTTATGGATTTAGGAGGCGGCGGTCAAGCACAGGGGCCCGAACGAACTTGGGTGCTACGCTTCAAGGACGTCTTCTTTATGAAGCAAGACGAGTCCGCGAAATACAATATTATGAAGGACTATCTGGACAGTATTCGGATCGTCAACCCCGATCAGAACCCGTTCCAGAGCGCGCTTCAGATCGAGCCGGACGACGAAGTCGAGACTAGTCTCGGAATGACCTATCGCAATAATAAAGACTATTTGGATAATTCATACACTACAAGCGAGCACTACTATCCGTTCGAGGTTGACGAGAAATCCGGAGGCGGAGGCGGTCGCGGCGGTACGGGCGTAGAGAAACCGGCGTTCCGTTTCGATGTTGGTTTTTCTTCTCTGACTTTTTCACATGAAATGTTGGACCTTGATTTCGGAGCGACCTTCGGTATAGAGGCGAACACAAGCGCCAAAGTAATCAATGTGTTGCCGCTTAAAACAAACGCGCTGAATATCGGCGCAAGAGCGTTGGTGTGGCTCGAGGGCGACAGCCCTTACCCCGAAGCGATGCGCGACCCCTACGCCGACGCGCTGATGTTCGACGCAAAATTCTATTACAAGATGCCGATGGATTTCTCCTCCGTCACCGACGCGGTGCCGATTGTCTTTAGCGACAATTCCCCCATCGAGTATTCTCCCTCCATCGTCTTTGATTTAACGATGACGAAACCCTTTGGCATGCCCTTCATCAACCTTTATTATTCAAAGGGCTTCGTGAGGTTCACCGATCCGGTTTTTGAAACGCCGCCGGTTTACCATTCCGCCGCTCCGGGTAGAATGTGGACGGTCGATCAATGGCAAGCCACATTCTCGTTCTTCTGGAACGGTAGCCCCAACCTAAACCACCGCTTCCGAATCGACATCGGCGCCGGTTATCATGATATTGTGCAAGCGATTTATTCCCCCGGGTCAAACGATACAACCGAGACCAATAACCTCGAGTTAACGGTTAAACCCGTTCTCCAACTACATTACAATTTCTATCCGGGAGACGGCGGAGACGACAACCAGGAATTCGCCGGTGTAAGCGCGCGTTTCTTTGATCTCCGTCTGCTGGCGACGGCGTGGTTGCGGCTCTACGAATTCGGATCGAGCCAAATTCGTTTTATGGCGCGTCTCATTACGCCGCCAATCGGAAGAGACGACCACAATTGGGAAAAACCCAACGGCGGAGCGATGTTTGAGTTACGATATCGCTACGGTATGAAAATGTACGAGTAAGACAAGGTTTGACAATTAAAGACTTGAGAACTGTTATGAAAAATTCGTTATCCAATAGACTCTTGATCTTACTCTTTTTTCTGGCGACGCCTTCGCTATTCGCGCAGGACGAATTAATCGCGGAGCTCGAGAAGATCTATCAGAGTCTTGAGTACAACACGATCGCCTACGACGACCTTAAGAACCGGTGGTTACTTAGCGATCCAAAGCTCATTCGAGAAATTTACAACAGATTTGTCGTTAAAGGCGCTCTTCGTCGCGAAGGCGAAAAAGTAAGCATCGACGAGATCAAAGAGCGAACGCAGGATATCTATCGTGGCGAAATCGTCATCGAGCTTCGGAAAAGATATTACGACGACGAGAT
>WJMR01000227.1 GCA_014727845.1 Ignavibacteriales bacterium | reverse complement strand
GGTTTGGCGCTCTCGGGCGGCGGCGCGCGCGGCTTCGCGCAAATCGGCGTCCTCCGCGCCCTCGAAGAACGGGGCGTCGAGTTCGACCTCGTCGTCGGATCTTCCGTCGGCGCCGTCGTCGGCGGTCTCTACTCGCTCGGCTATTCGGTGGCGGAGCTGGACTCGATCGCCCGCGTCGTCGATTGGGCGAACGCCCTCTCGCTCGACGTGCGCCCCGACCGCGACGAACTCTTCGTCGAGCAGAAAGTCGGCGAAGATCGCGCCGTCTTCACCATCCGCTTTCGAGATTGGAAAGCCGAGATCCCCTCCTCGATCAACGAGGGGCGGAAGTTCGCCACTCTGCTGAACCTCCTCGTCTTTCAGGCGCCCGTCGCCGCCCGCGGCTCGTTCGACGAATTGGCGTTCGACTATCGCGCCGTGGCGACCGACTTGGCGCGCGGAGCGCCCGCCGTATTGCGAGAAGGGAAGCCGAGCGTGGCGATGCGAGCCGGCGCCTCGGTCTCCTTCCTCCTACCGCCCGTCGCGCTCGACACGCTCGTGCTGGTGGACGGCGGATTGGTCGCCAACGTGCCCGCGAAAATAACGCGCGAAGAAGGCGCCGACGTCGTCCTCGCCGTCAACGCCACCAGTCCGCTCCATCCCCGCGAGACGCTCGACGCCCCGTGGATCGTCGCCGACCAAACGGTGAGCATTCCGATGCGGCTGGCGACGCAAGCGCAACTCGAGTACGCCGATTGCGTCCTCGATCTCGATCTCGAGGGCTACGACGCGACCGACTTTTCCGACGTCGGCGGCGTAATTGAGCGCGGCTACGAGACCGCCCTTTCCGATGCGTGCGCCGCCACGACGCGTATCGACTCGGCGCGGGAAGCCGTCTTCGCCGACTCGACCGTTTTTGCGCGGAACGTTACGCTCGCGCCCTTCGACGACTCCGACGCGGGATTCGGCGAGGAGCGCTTCGACGAGCTTCGGATCGGGGAGCTCCGCCGCCGCGCCCACGCGCTGCACGAAACGGGGCGCTACGACTCGGTGTGGGCGGATCTCGAAGGGAACGTCGTGCGCTTTTTCGCCGCCGAAAAACCGATCGTCCGCTCCGTCGCCCTCGAAGGAGCTACGCTTATCGACGCCGACGCGCTCCGCGCCTCGCTCGATCGACTTGTCGGCGCCCCTTACGACGGACGGCGGACGTACGAGGCGCTCGCCGATATGCTCCGGCTCTACCGCGCCGAGGGCTATTCGTTGGCGGACGTTGACGAGGTCGCCTTCGACGAGGAGACGGGCGCGTTCGCGGCGCGCGTCGTCGAGGGGATCGTCGAGGAGATTCGCGTATCGGGCGCCGAGCATACCAACGAGCCGGTGATCACGCGGGAGTTGCCCTTCGAGGTCGGCGACGTGTTCCGTGTGAGCGAGTTGGAGGAGGGGTTGCGGAACCTCTCGGCGACGAATCTTTTTAAAAGCGTCGTCGTCTCCGTCGAACGACCCAACGGGGGCGCCGTCGTCGAGATCGCCGTCGCCGAAAAGGCGTCCGTCGCGCTCAAGGTCGGCTTCAAAGTATCCGACGAGAACAGCCCCAAACTTATGCTCGATCTCCGCGACGAGAACTTTTTCGGAACGGGAACGCAATTCGGCGGGGTCGTCCTCTTCGCGCCGCGCGAGCGCCTCGCCCGCCTCGAGCACCTTTCCTACCGACTGTTCGACACCTACCTCACCTACAACGTCGCGGCGTATTACCGTCGGCTGGATCGCCACACCTACGATTTCGTCGAGACGGCGAGCCGTTTCTCGTTCGACCGTGAGCGAACGGGGTCGTATCGGCATGTCTATCGCGTCGCTTCGGCGGCGGTCGGCAGGCAGTTCGAGAAGTTCGGCAACGTCGTCGTCGAGGCGTCCCTCGCCGACGAAGAGACGCTCAATATCGAGGGCGCGACCGTCGATCCCTACCACAAAACCATTTTCGCCGTCCGCTCCTCCCTCAAGCTCGACACGCAGGATCGGTATCCCTTCCCCACCTCGGGGGCGCGCGTGAGCGGCTACTATGAAACGGGGCAGACGACGCTCGGCGGCGAGGTCTCCTACTCCAAACTCGGCGTCGCCTACGGAGGATACTACTCCCCCCTCTCTCGCCACACGTTCTCCCTCTTGGGCGAGCTCGGCGCCGCCGACCACACCACGCCGCTCGGCAGACAATACGAGTTGGGCGGACAGTTCTCCTTCTACGGCTTCAAGGAGCAAGAGTTCCGAGGGCGACAAGTGGCGCGCTTCTCCGGCGCCTATCGCTACTTCCTCCCCTTCCCGATTTTCTTCGACGCGTACCTGAAATTCCGCTACGACGTCGGTTCGATCTGGCGCGTAACCGAGCAAATTAAGTGGCGCGATCTCTCGCACGGCGTCGGCGCGGCGTTGGCGTTGGACACCCCCGTCGGTCCCGCCGAATTCGCCTTTGGGCGCGCTTTCACGCTCGACCGCCCCCTATGGGAGAACCCCTTCACCTTCGGACCCGTCCACTTCTACTTTTCGATCGGCTATTATTATTGATAGCGGAATTTCTTGCGGCGTTGCGCGTCGGCGCGACGTTTTCTATTTTGCGCGATTATTATTGTTACGATTCCGAGAAGAAGCTTAGCGATTCCACCAATCGGGGAACACGATGATCGCCGAAGAATCCAAACCGCGCCGACTGCCCGACAACGCCTATACGGAACTGAAACCGGGCGAGGAGTATCGTCCGATCCTCGATCCCGAGAAGCGCTATCCCGAGGCGACGCCCTACTCGGTCTTCTGGGGCTTGCTGATGGCGGCGCTCTTCTCGGCGGCGGCGGCGTATCTCGGCTTAAAGATTGGGCAGGTTTTCGAGGCGGCGATCCCGATCGCCATCATCGCCGTCGGTCTCTCGACCGCGCTGAAGCGCTCGAACGCGCTGGGCGAGAACGTCATCATTCAGTCGATCGGCGCGAACAGCGGCGTGATCGTCGCGGGCGCCATCTTCACCATACCCGCGCTCTATATCCTCGAGCTCGACGCCGAGTTCTATAAGATATTCCTCGCCTCGCTTCTCGGCGGCTTCCTCGGCATCCTCTTCCTGATACCGTTCCGCAAGCACTTCGTCTCGGATATGCACGGCAAGTATCCGTTCCCCGAGGCGACGGCCACAACCGAGGTGCTGACCGCGGGCGAGCGGGGCGGCAAGCAGGCGCTCGTCCTCGTCGTCTCCGGCGCCGTCGGCGGCGCGTACGATTTCGTCGTCTCCTCGTTCGGCGCGTGGGCGGAGGTGGTAACTTCCCGCGCCGTCCCCTACGGCGAGAAGATCGCCGAGAAATGGAAGCTCGTTTTCTCGATGAACATAGGCGCGGCGGTGACGGGCTTGGGCTACATCGTCGGATTGAAATACGCCGCCATCATCGCGGCGGGCTCCTTCCTTGCGTGGTACGGCTTCATCCCCGTCGCGTCGTATTTCGGCGAGTTCGTCGAGGTTCCGATCGGCGCGGGCGTAACGACGCTCCTGCGGGATATGACGCCCGAGCAAATATTCTCCGCCTACGTTCGCCACATCGGCATCGGCGGCATCGCGATGGCGGGCTTGATCGGGGTGATCAAGTCGAGCGGCGTCATCGGCTCCTCGATTCGGATGGCGGCGCGCGAGATTTTCGGAGGCAAGGCGACCGTCGAGCGCTCGGCGCTCCGCACGAAGCGCGACCTCCCGATGGCGATCGTCGCCGGGGGCTTGGTTCTCGCCACGATCGTCACGTTTATCTTTTTCCAATTCGGCGTCGTCGAGAATTTCGGATTTGCGCTCGTCGGGTTGGCGATCGTTCTCGTCGTCGCGTTTCTCTTCACCACGGTCGCCGCCCAAGCGATCGCCATCGTCGGCACGAACCCCGTTTCGGGGATGACGCTGATGACGCTGATCCTCGCGTCGATCGTCCTGCTCGGCGTGGGGTTGAAGGGCGAGGCGGGGATGGCGGCGGCGCTGATTATCGGCGGCGTGGTGTGCACCGCGCTCTCGATGGCGGGCGGATTCATCACCGACTTGAAGGTCGGCTATTGGATCGGCGCCTCGCCGAAGAAGCAGGAGGGGTGGAAGTTCGTCGGAACGCTCGTCGCGGCCGCGTCGGTCGGCGGCGTGATTATGGTGCTGAACGAGACCTACGGCTTCACGGGCGAGGGCGCGTTGGTGGCGCCGCAAGCCAACGCGATGGCGGCGGTCATCGAGCCGCTGATGTCCGAACAGCCCGCGCCGTGGACCCTCTACCTCGCGGGCGCGTTCATCGCGCTCCTGTTGCATATGATCAAAGTGCCCGCGCTGGCGTTCGCTTTGGGGATGTACATTCCGCTCGAACTCAACACCCCGATTTTAGCGGGCGGCATAATTAGCTATATTGTGCAAACGCGCTCGAAGGACGAGGCGCTGAATAAGGCGCGACGCGAGCGGGGCACGCTCGTCGCCTCCGGATTCATCGCGGGCGGCGCGCTGATGGGCGTCGTTTCCGCGCTGATTCGGTTCGCCGGCGCGGATCTCTCGCTCGGCGAGTGGAGCGAGTCGATCGGCGCCGAACGCCTCGGCGCGTTGATGTTCCTGCTCCTTGCGGCGTATTTTACTTACGACTCGATGCGAGCGACCAAAGAAGAATAGCGAGAACGCGATGCGCGAACGATTGATCTACGAATTTATGACCGACGACGACCTCCTCCGAATCTCGAAAACGATCGAAGCGCTGGAGACGAAAACATCGGGCGAGGTGGTCGTCTCGATCAAAGAGCGCGCCACGCTTTTCGGCGGCGATTTCCGAGAAGAGGCAAAGAAGGAGTTCGAGCGGCTCGGGCTCGCCGCCACGCGCGATAAGACGGGCGTGTTGTTCTACGTTAATCTCGAACGGCGCAAGTTCGTCGTTCTCGCCGATAGCGGGGTGGACGAAAAGATCGATCCGAGCGCGTGGAACCAAGTAGCCGAGCGCGCGTCCAACAGATTCCAAGACGGCGAATTCGGCGCGGGTATCCTCGAAGCGCTCGAAGATATCGGGGAGAAGCTCGCCGGACCGTTGCCGATTAAGCCCGACGACGTCAACGAAATTCCAAACGGCGTGATCGTTAGGCGGTAACGAGCCGAGCGGCGCGGCAAACGAAACAAAAAAAGGACGACGATGAAGCTTGTACTTGGCGCGCTCTTCGCGGCGCTTACGATAACGACCACGGCGCAGACGCCCTCTGAAGAGGACGCGCTGATCGATTCGCTGGAGACCTATTGGGACGCGTACGATTTTGAATTGCGGGACACGCTGGTGCGCCGCACCTCCCAATACGGCGCGGGGTTGGTGATCCGCGCGGAGCACAATAGTTGGAGCGCGCCCCCCGTATGGGAGATCGTGACCGTCGGCGACACGACCGACTCGCCGCTGGTTCGCTTCCTCTACGACGAGACGGGCGAAACGTTTCTCGGCGCGGAGAGTTTATCGCCGAGCCACGCCTATACGTTCTCGCCGCCCGTCGAAGCGATCGATTTTGAAGAGGCGCGTGAATTGGCAAGCGGAGCGAGCGAGGGAGCGTTGCGCTCGTGGACGCTCGCGCTCGAGGACGGCGCGTGGTTCTATCGGTTCCGCTTCGAGAGCGCCGACGGGTTGATCGAATGCGCGGTGGACGCCGAAGCGGGGGCGCTCGTCGATTGCGAGCCGGCGCCCGACCGCCGACGCGCTATGAAAACGCAACTAACGAACTTCGCCAACGCCTCCGTCGCCGACTCCGCCGTCGCGCTCTTCGACGCCGAGATCGTCGCCGTCGAGGAGGCGCCCGCGGCCGCCGGAAAACGCTACGATATTACGTTTCGGATGGACAACGGCGGCGTCGTCTCTTCGACGTTCGAGGCGGACGGAACCCTCGTCGGGATGCGGCACGTCTCCGGTCCCAACAACTATTGGATCAACGCGCTCGGCGATCTGAAACCCTACTACCGCGCGCGCTACTTCTTGCTACAAGACAGCCCCGATATGGTGACGGGCTGGGAGTTCCGCAAAGACGACGACGGGAAGTGGCGGTACTACTTTACCGCCGCCGCCGCCGCGGGCGTCACGCTCTTCAAACTCTCCGCCGAGAGCGGGAACGTCCTCGGGGTGGAGATCAAATAACGGCGCTATTCGCCCGTCGGAACTTCGAGACGCACGAGCTTGGAGGTTACGTCGGGTAGAAGCTCGAGTTTCCGCGCCATCTCGTCTTGGTCCTCGCGTTTACCGACGATCTCGCAAATCAGCAAGCCCTCGTCGGCGCAATCCTCGAGCACGCCGTCGTGGATGCCGAGCCGCGTTTTTATCAGGCATCCCCACGCGGTGAGAATCTGTTGCACCTTAACGGCGGTCTCTTTGCGTTTGCCGACAATTACCAGCAGAATGTTCTTTTCCATTTCGCTTCCCGTTTGTTGTTGGATGTCGCGCCCGTTCCGCCTCCCAAGCGGCGGCGCGTCGCCCCGAAAACTATGGTTTTCGCGCGCGGAACGCAAGCCGCGCGGGTTCGGGGTAAAGCGCGGGCGAGAATGCGCGATAATGGGGTTAGTAAATCGCAAAGGCGCCGACCGCGATTGCGTCGAATTGAAATTGTGCTATCTTGTTGCGGAAGTAATATGAACGTTATGGAATTGGAAGCCGTCAAATACTACACCCCCTCCGAGGCGACGCGAGCGTTGGCGCTGATTCGCGGCATCGTTAAGGATTTGCGAGACGAGTCGCGCGAGCTGAAGCTCTTGGCGGACGATCTCGAAGAGGGGATTTTCGACGATCCCGTCGCGCGCCGTTGCCGCGAGCGCGTCGAGCGCTACCACGAGGAATTGGACGAACTCGGGTGCTACTACGAGGAGCGACCCGCCGGCGACGGCGTCGTCAAGTTCCCCGCCATCATCGATAATCGCGAGGTCTTTCTCTGCTGGCGCGCCGACGAGGAAGAGGTGATGTACTACCACGAAATCGACGACGGCTACGAAGCCCGCAAGCTTATACCCGTCGATTGGATCGACGTATAACGTGAGCGACCGACCCGCGCCCCTCGTCGTCTTCGATCTCGACGGCACGCTCGTCGATTCCGCCGACACTATTTACCAAACCATTCGCGAGTCCCTCCGACGGATGAACGTCGAGGCGACTATAACCCCCGAAACGATCCGCCCCTTTATCGGCGCGCACTTTAAGGATATCTTCGCCGCGCTCCGCGTGAACGTTGACGCGGACGACTTTCTCGCCGTTTATAAAAAGCGCTACTTCGATTATATCGACTCCTCCTCCCTCTACCCCGACGCGCTCGAGACGCTCGACCGCCTACGAGACGCGGGCTATATGACCGCGCTCCTGACGACGAAGATGCAATCGCAAGCCGATCGGATCGTGGAACTATTCGGGTTGGATAGGCGACTCGACTACACGCTCGGCAGACGCGACGGCCTCCCCCTTAAGCCCGACCCCGCGCCGCTCCGATTGATCGTTAACGAGTTGGGCGCCGATATGGCGCGAACGGCTATGTGCGGCGACACGGAATACGACGTCGGGTGCGCGCAAAACGCCGGCGCCGTCGCGCTCGCCGCCTCCTACGGCTTCCGGACGCGCGACGAGCTCCTCCGCCTTGCTCCCGATCGCGTGTACGACCGGCTCGCCGAACTCCCCGACATTCTCGCCGAACGGTTCTAATCTTCTTACGAAAAGCTATCGGTAGTATATCTTGCGGGATTACCCCGCCCAGCGCCAATGCCAGGGCTCGAAGGCGACGCCGTCTTTATTATCGCGGGGGTAGGAGAGTTCGAAGTTGAAGCGGCGGGCGTTCTCGAGGAGCCACCGATACTCCGGCTCGCGCTCGAAATCCTCGGGCTTCTGCCCCGGTCCCTCGCCGCTGATTCCACGCTCGTTGACCACGTCGATCGCCGTGCGGACCGGGTCGCCGTGTTGGCTATAGCCCGGCATCGCTATCCAGCGCGCGTTTTCGCGGAGCGAGTAGTCGCAATGCTCCACCAACTCGTAGAAAAAGAGATACGCTTGACGCCCGGGACCTCGGTAGGCGCTGTCCACGTAAATCGTCGAACCGATCTCCTCCTTCATCGCCGCCGCCATCTTCTTGAAGCCCTCGTAGGCGGGCTTGGGGACGAACTGGGTGTCGGTTTCGTACGTTCCCTCGCCGAGCGGCAGCGTTACCGAGGGCACGGCGACGAGCTCCTCGGGACGCTCTCTGCCGCAAAACTCCCCGTTAAACCCGAGGGTTTTCGGATCGAGGGCGAAAATCCGCTCGGCAAACCGACGCTCCTCATCGTCGAGCGCGTCGAGCGCGTCCTCGTATTGCGCGGCGATCTTCTTCTCGTCGTCGAGCGCGTCGAGGAATTGTTTCAGCGTTTCGTACACGCTTTTCGCCAACCGTCGGTGGTCGTCGGAGAGACGTTCGTAATCTATCGGGTCGTTCATGGGCATAACGTTTGGCTCCACACAAGACGGGGTCCGGAAACATTCGCCTATCGCCGAGGGCTATAGACTAAGTCGCTCCTTAAATTTCACGGATTGGCGTCGGCTCACTTCCACCTTGGCGCCGTCGGTGAGTTTGACGAGCAGACCGCCGTTGAGCCACGGCTCGACGTTGTCGATCCACTTAAGATTAAGGATGTGCTTTCGGCTGGCGCGGAAGAACGAGTCGGGATCGAGTCGTTGATCGAGATAGTTCAGCGTTTTGAGAATGAGCGGTTTGTGCTTGTCGAAGAAGAGCCGGACGTAGTTGCCTTCCGACTCGAAGAGCCGGACGTCGCCGAGCTTAACGAACCAGCAGCGCTCGCCGTCCTTGACGAAGACGCGATCCTCGGCGGAAAGGCGCTCGCGGTCGGCTTCGGGTTTCTCTTCGGATTTGGCGAGACGCTTCTCGACCTTCTCGACCGCTTCGGCGAGACGCGCGCTCTCGACGGGTTTGAGCAGATAGTCGAGCGCGTTTACCTCGAACGCTTTGAGCGCGTATTCGTCGTAGGCGGTGGTGAAGACCACCTCGGGGGCGGCGTCGAGTTCCTCGAGCATCTCGAATCCCGTTTTGCCGGGCATTTGGATGTCGAGGAAAATCAAGTCGGGTTTCAGCTCGCCGATTTTCTCGATCGCCTTATCGGCGTTGGGCGCCTCGCCGACGACCGTCACGTTGGCGATCGGTTCGAGAAGTCGTTTCAACTCCTCGCGCGCGAGGCGTTCGTCGTCCACGATAAGGGCGTTCATTCGGTCTTACCTCCTTTCGGAATCGAGACGCGAGCGTCCACGAATCCGTTGCCGTTTTCCAGAGAAAAGTTCCCGCGCGCGCCGTAGAGCAACTCGAGCCGCTGCTTCGTGTTCGAGACGCCGTGCCCCGAAGATTCAAGGAGGGCGTTCGGCTCCAGCGAGCCGGGGTTACGGATGAGCAATTTCAATTGGTCGCCTTCTATTTCCGCTCGGACGAGTATTTCGCCTCCCTCGGGCAGCTTCGAGATTCCGTGCTTCACGCCGTTCTCGACGAGCGTCTGCACCATCATCGGGGGAATGGGAACGCGCTTGGCGTTGGGGGCCACCTCGATCCGAAAACGGAGTCGCTCCTCGAAGCGCGCCCGCTCCAGCGAGAGATAGTCCTCGACGATCTTCGCCTCTTCGCCCAACTCGACCGTCTCGACGCGCTCGATCTTCAGCGAATAGCGGAAGATGTTCGAGAGCTGCGTTACGGCGGCTTTCGCGCGCTCGGGGTCTTCTTGGATAAGCGAGCGGATGCCGTTGAGCGCGTTGAACATAAAGTGCGGATTGAGCTGCGACTTCAGCGTCTTCAGCTCGAAATCCTTCACCGCCGCCTCCCAAACGAGGCGCTCGATTTCCGACTTCTGAAAGCGGTCGAAATAATGGACGGCGAAATACCCGATCGTCCACAACCCGAAGATGACGCCCGCGTTGAAGACGCCGAAAACGAAGAACGCCCACCGGAACTCGCGCTCGTCGAAAAAGCCCGTAAGATGCCGATGGAGCGTCACGACGGCGACGGCGACGAGGGACATCGCGAAGACGGCGATAGCCACGCGCCATAACGCCTCCCCGATCTCGAGGTCCGTCCACGAGCGACGCCGCGCGAGCGCGCGAAAACCATGCGTAAGCGCCAAACCCGTCGCGGCGAGAATAGCGAACCCTATGGCGCGGTCGTTCGTCAGCTTATCGAACGAGAGCAACGCCAGCCAGTTGGCGACGGCGTAACCGCTCCAGCCGCCGACTTGCAACGCCCAATAAAGCTTGTGCCGATTTTTAAGATCGAGTATCGTCGAACGCATTAAGACAGACTAATAGTATTAGCCGAGCATTTTACCGGTTTATTGGCAATAAAGCAAGAGGGAAACGGCGGAATCGATTCGCTACGCGCGGCGCCCGCGAGAGCAACCCCCGCTCGCGTTGCACGCAACCCCTTGGCTCCCGTTGGTCGGCGACCCCCTTGATAGGGGGTTAAGAGATTGAGACCGCGCCTCGTATCTTTTCAGCCCCCTGTTAAGGGGGCGGCGTAGCCCCGACGAAGGAGGGGCGAAGCGGGGGTTTTCTTTTACGGAGCGACAAGCGTAGCGAGGGAGGTTATCCCGACTTGTCGGGACGCTCGCCTTCGGCGGG
>WJMR01000226.1 GCA_014727845.1 Ignavibacteriales bacterium | reverse complement strand
TGTGCGCGGGCGCACATCCGAGAAGAGGCGATTAACCCTTATCTTTACTTGTCGCGTCAAACATCCAAACAACTCACAACAATCAATGGATAACAGGGGAATAGTTATGAGAACCCACTCGACCAAAACGCGCGCGGCGATCGGGGCGATCCTCGCGGCGGCGCTGTTGGCGCTCGGTTGCGAAGCCGCCGACGCTTCCGACCAAACCGACGACGACAACGCCGTCGTCGAGAACTCCTACTCGATCGTCGGGACGAACCAAACGACCTACTACGACGACGCGGGCGAAATTGGCGCGACATCGCCGGGCGACGACTACTACGGCCAAAACGCGAACCATCCCGGCGCCGCGCCGAGCTATACGGACAACGGCGACGGAACCGTAACCGACAACGTTACGGGGCTGATGTGGACGAAGGCGGCGGACACCGACGGCGACGGCTCGGTCGGATACGCGGACAAGCTGTCGTTCCAAGACGCGATCGATCGCGCCGCGACTCTGCGCGTCGGGGGATACGACGACTGGCGAGCGCCGACGATTAAGGAACTCTACTCGCTCATCGTCTTCAGCGGTGTGGACGCGAGCGGCCAAACGACGACGCTCGTCCCGTTCATCGACACGGACTATTTCGACTTCGCCTACGGAGACGAGTCCGAAGGAGAGCGGCTCATCGACGCGCAATACGTAAGCACGACGAGCTACGTGGACTATACGATGAACGACGACCCGACCGTCTTCGGCGTCAACTTCGCCGACGGCAGAATAAAGGGCTACCCGAAAACCACGCCCGACGGTTCCGAAAAGCTCTTCTACGCGTTCTATGTCCGCGGCGGATCCTCCTACGGCGTCAACTCCTTTTCGGATAACGGCGACGGCACGATCACCGACAACGCGACGGGATTGATGTGGGCGCAAGACGACAACGGCGCCGGACTCGATTGGAAGAACGCGCTCGCCTACGCCGAGAGCGCCGAGCTCGCGGGCTACGACGATTGGCGCCTCCCCGACGCGAAGGAGCTGCAGAGTATCGTCGATTACTCGCGCTCGCCCGCCACCTCCGCCTCGGCGGCGATCGACCCGATTTTCGATTGTACGCAAATAACCAACGAAGCGGGCGAGACGGACTATCCGTACTACTGGACAAGCACGACGCACGTAAACGGTTCGCTCGAACCGGGCGGATACGCCTGCTATCTCTCGTTCGGAAGGGCGTTGGGCAATATGCGCGGCTCGTGGATGGACGTGCACGGCGCGGGCGCGCAGCGCAGCGATCCGAAGGCGGGCGATCCCGCCGACTATCCGACGGGATTCGGACCGCAAGGCGACGCGATCCGGATTTTCAACCACGTCCGCCTCGTTCGCGACGCGGAGTAGGACGCCGACTCGGGCGCCTCGATTGCGCGGGGCGCCCGAGTCGTGCGGAATAACCGGAGGTTCGTGTTTTATGAATCGAGTGGGGTGGAAGCGCGGACGGTCTTGCGGGGAAATTGAAAATCCCGTATATTACGAGTCTGTTTTCGGGCGCATAGCTCAGCTGGTTTAGAGCATCTGCCTTACAAGCAGAGGGTCGGAGGTTCGAATCCTTCTGCGCCCACCCCGAGCCCGCCACATGGCGGGCTTTTTCGTATCCGAACCTTTAGGCGGAAGTGGGGGCGTCCGCCGCTCGTCGCTATTTCAGGTAGATCATCTTTTTAGCTTCGCGGAACGTCCGTCCGCTCTCGGCGCGCGCGTTCAGCTCGTAGAAATAGGCGCCGCTCGGCAGATGGGCGGCGTTGAAGCGGACGTCGTACGATCCGGGCGTGCGGCTACGTTGGACGAGGGTCTCGACGTGTTTACCGAGCGCGTCGAATATCGCGAGTCGGACGAAAGCGGGCTCGGCGATTTGGTAGCGGATGGTGACGGCGGGGTTGAAGGGATTCGGGAACGCTTCGCCGAGCGCGAACGCGGCGGGGCGCTCGCCTCGCTCGTCGTTTACGCCGACGGCGCCGAGGTTTTCCATCCAAACCAGGGCGTTGTCGTCCCACGAGCAAGCGACGAGATCGAGATCGCCGTCGCCGTCAACGTCGCCCGCGTCGAGTCCTTCGACGTCGCCGCCGAGGGTCGCGACGACGACGCCTTCGCCGAAGCCGCCCGCTCCGTCGTTTACGAAACGCGTTACTTGATCGGCGCCCCAATCCCCGACCGCCACGTCGGAGTCGCCGTCTTGGTCGAAGTCCGCGACCACCAGCGGTTCGACGTTGACCGTCGAGGAGGTGATGGTGATCTCGTTGCCCGCGCCGATGCCGAACGAGCCGTCGCCGTCGTTCGGATACCACGCGACGCCCGTGGCGCCTTGGTTGGCGGAAACGACGTCGAGGTCGCCGTCGTTATCGAAATCGGCTAACGCCACTTGAATGACGCCGAAGGCGATCGAGTTGACCGTCAGTCCATCGTCGAATCCGCCGAGCCCGTCGTTCAGGAAGCGCGTAACCTCGTCGCCCGTGTAGGCGCCCAGAGCGAGATCGAGGTCGTCGTCGCCGTCGAGATCGCCCGCGGCGACCGCGTTGGCGAACTCGGCGTTGGTGTCCACGATCGCTTCGTTTCCGAAACCGAGAAAGCCGTCGTTATCGAACCATGCCAGCTTATTATCTTCTCGCGAGGCGGAAACGGCGTCGAGGTCGTCGTCGCCGT
>WJMR01000225.1 GCA_014727845.1 Ignavibacteriales bacterium | reverse complement strand
GCGCGGGTCGCGCTTAAAAATCCAATCGTTGGATTTCGCCAGAAGATCCGCCTCCTCCTTGATGAAGTGTCTGCCGACGGGCTTCGTCGGTTCGGCGAACGCCTCGTCCTCGGGATCGACTTCGACTTGCGTTACCGCCGTCGCCACCTCGAGCTTCGCTCCCGCCTCGACGATCGCGTTGCGCAACTCGCGCTCGAGCATATACCCGATGCCCCCCTGAGAATCGGCGACGCACACGTCGAGCGGCATCTTCGGGATGCGATACTCGTCGTACCCCGCTTCGGAGCGGAGGAGGATGGCGCCGACTTGGGGCCCGTTGCCATGCGTGACGACGGGAAGCGAATCCCCGCGCGCCAACTCGAGTATCCTCCGAGCGGCGCGCCGGGCGTTTTCGCTTTGTTCCTTAATCGTTCCCGTCTGGTCGCCGCGTATCAGCGCGTTGCCGCCGAGGGCTACGACGACCTTGCGACTCAAAGCAACCCTTTCTCTTTCAGGATTTGCTCGACCGTCGGGTCGCCGATTTCCTGCAGTTCGTAGCGCACGCGCGTCGAGGGTTTGTCGATCTTCAAGAGGCGCCCGAGATCGATCGGCGTGCCGACGACGACCGCCTCGGCGTCCGAGCGATTAATCGTCGTCTCGAGATCCTTCATCTGCTTCTCGCCGTATCCCATCGCGGGCAGCAGCGTTCCGACGTTCGGGTAGATCCGATACGTCTCCGCGATCGAATCGACGGCGAAGGGGCGCGGATCGATCGGCGTGGCGCCGTAGTTTTGCGCCGCGATCGTGCCGGCGCCGTACTTCATCTCGCCGTGAGTGAGCGTGGGTCCGTCCTCGACGACCAACACCTTCTTACCGGCGATCACGCTCGGATCATCCACGAAGATAGGGGAAGCGGCTTCAATTACGCGCGCGCGCGGCGCGACGGCGCGCACGTTGTTCCGAACGGCGAGAATGTTCTCGGGCGCGGCGGAGTCGATCTTGTTGATCACCGCGACGTCCGCCATACGGAGCGACGTGTTGCCGGGATAATACATCAGCTCGTGCCCCGGTCGGTGCGGATCAACGACGGTGAAGGTGACGTCGGCGCGATAGAAGGAGAAGTCGTTGTTGCCGCCGTCCCATACGATCACGTCGGCTTCCTTCTCGGCTTCGCGTAGGATCGCCTCGTAATCCACGCCCGCGTAGATGACGCCGCCCTGCGCGATGTGCGGCTCGTATTCCTCGATCTCCTCGATGGTGCAGTCGTGTTTCTTGAGATCGTCCAGGGAGGCGAAGCGTTGCACCTTTTGCGCGGCGAGGTCGCCGTAGGGCATCGGGTGCCGGATGGCGGCGACTTTTTTGCCCGCCTCGCGCAACAGCGTTACGACCTTCCGCGACGTCTGGGATTTACCGCAGCCCGTGCGGACCGCGAGGATCGAGACGACGGGCTTCGCGCTCTTTACTTCCGTCTCGCGCGCGCCGAGCAGGCGGAAGGAAACGCCCGCCGCGTTGACGATCGACGCCTTGGTCATTACGTATTCGAACGGCACGTCGGAATACGAGAAGACGACTTCGTGGACGTCGAGTTTCGTAATCAAGTCGGTCAGCTCGTTCTCGTGGTGGATCGGCACGCCGTCGGGGTAGAGCTCGCCCGCCAGCTCGGCGGGATATTTCCGCCCGTCGATGTTCGGGATTTGCGTGGCGGTGAAGGCGACGACGTTGTATTCCTCGTTGCCTCGGAAAAAAGTGTTGAAGTTGTGGAAGTCGCGCCCCGCGGCGCCCATAATCAATACGTTCTTTTTCATTGCTTTCCTCTAATGGTGTGTGAGTAAAATGGAATACGCCCGCCCCGCGCGCGTGTTCGCGCTGACGGCGGGTTAACAAACGAAAACGTCGGGGAGGAACGTCGGGGCTATTTCATCGCGCCGGCTTCGGCGATGAGCTGCAGGTAGATGAAGTGTTGGAGCGGCAAGAGTCGCTTCTTCGATATGTGCCGGTCTATTCTCGACATAGGTTCGGCTTGCACCGTTTCCAATTATCGAGGAATATATGAAAAATCACGTTCCGAAAAAAGATCGCTACGATATCTTATTCTTAAAATAGTCCAACGTCTTTTTCAAGCCGTCTCGCCGATCGACCTTCGGCTCCCATCCGAGAATTTCTCGCGCCCGATCGATGTTCGGTTGCCGCGTTTTCGGATCGTCAACGGGCAGGTCCTCGTAGATGATTTCGCTCGTGGATCCCGTCAGCTCGATCACTTCCTCTGCGAATTGCTTGATGGTGATCTCGTCCGGGTTGCCGATGTTGACGGGATCGGTTTCGCGCGAGGTAAGCAAGCGGAAGATGCCGTCGATCAAGTCGCTCACGTAGCAAAAGCTCCGCGTTTGGGATCCGTCGCCGAAAACGGTGACGGGTTCGTTCTTGAGGGCTTGGCTCACGAATGCGGGCAGCGCGCGCCCGTCCTCCAATCGCATCCGAGGACCGTAGGTGTTGAAGATCCGCACGATGCGCGTGTCAACGCCGTGGTAGCGGTGATACGCCATCGTCATCGCCTCGGCGAATCGTTTCGCCTCGTCGTACACGCCGCGCGGACCGATCGGGTTGACGTTCCCCCAATAGCTTTCTTTTTGCGGATGAATCTCGGGGTCGCCGTACACTTCGGAGGTGGAGGCGATAAGAAACGTCGCCTTCTTCTCTTTCGCCAATCCGAGCGCTTTATGCGTGCCGAGCGAGCCGACTTTCAGCGTTTGGATGGGCATCCGCAGATAGTCGATCGGGCTGGCGGGCGAGGCGAAGTGGAGGACGTAATCGACGCGACCCTTCACGTACACGAAGTTGGTGACGTCGTGCTTAATAAACTCGAAGCGCTCCTCGCCGAACAAGTGGGCGATGTTTTCCATATCGCCCGTCAAGAGGTTGTCCATACAGACGACGCGCCATCCTTCGGCGAGGAGGCGGTCGCATAAGTGGGATCCGAGAAAGCCCGCGCCGCCCGTTACTACCGCCCGCGGTTGATATTCGTTCATACGTTAGCGTCCTTATCCGATTTTCATTGAAATCTTCCGCGTCGCCAGCGCGCTACCCAAGAGACCGATGGCGGGACCGACGACGAACGAAAGATAGATATAATAGTCGGTGAAATAAATTTCGATCCACGAGACGTCCACGAAACCGCTTGTGGCGCGGTAGGCCGCGTAGAAGAGCGCGACGACGACGGCGTTCGCCAGCAGACCTATGACGACGCCGTTGACGATGATCGGCGCCTTAATCGTCGAGAGGGAGCCGCCGACGAGCTTCATCGTCTCGATCTCCTCGGCGCGGTTGAACATAATTAAGCGGAGCGTCGCGTACACGATGTAGAACGCGACGAAGACGAGTAGCGCGGTGAACGTCCACAACGAGTCGCGCACGTCCTCGACGAACGAGAGGATACGTTGGTAGGCGTCGGTCTCGTAGCTCACGTCGTCCACGAGCGACAGGCGCTCGAACTCCGTTTTGATTTCACGCGCGCGGAGATCGTCCCAATACTCCGCCTTGAGGGAGACGACGAGCGAGGCGGGGAGCGGGTTATAATCCAGGATGCGCCGGAAGTCCTCGCCCGTTTCGGCGATGAACTTCTCCGCCGCGGCCGCCTTGCTGATGTAATCGACCGACTTGACGTATTCCCGCGCCTCGAGGTCGGCTTTTAGCTTGCCGATGTTCGCCGCGGAGGCGCCGTCCTCGAGGAAAAGGTTCATCGCAAACTTACTCTTCACGTTCTCCTCGAGCCGTTCGGAAAAGACGATCGAGAGGAGCGAGAGCTGCACCAACGCCACGCCGAGCGCCATCGAGACGAGCGAAAACATAAAGGAGAGCTTCGTCCGCCCGATAGATCGAAACGCCTCGCGTAGGATAAATCGCATAGTGTTAGAAGTTAGATTCGTCGATCCATTTTTCAATCGCCCACTTGCCTTCGTCGTCTCTGGCGAGCGTGAAGTTCGCTCTGCCGTCAACGCGGGAAACGTCGGCGACGTTGAAGGTGATGGTGAGCGTGTAGCCGCGGACGACGTTCGCCCGCAGCGAGTCCTCGGCGCGAACGACGACGTTGTTCCAAATCAAATCGAGCCGTTCGGCGTTCTCGAATAAGCCGTGCGTGGCGCGCATCTCGTCGGTGCGCCCCCAGGAGACGTCGTAGCCGAGTTCGTAGTCGCGATACGTGAAGACGAAATCCTCGGCGAGGAGGTCGCCATAGATGAGCGTGTCCTTGAACGTGTAGGCGTACTGCATATTCGTGAAGACGTCGTCCACCTCGCTCCGATCTTCCAAGCCGGCGACGGAGGCGTCGGACTCGAAATCGACGTCGGGGGCGAACGGGTTCAGGCAACCGCCGAGCGCCGCGACGAGGAGAATCGCGGCCGCGCGCGTCGCCCTACCGATAGACGCCCCTGCATTCGCTCCACGAGGGGTCTCCGCTCGTGGCGTAGTCTTCCCAATAATACGCGCTCCAATAGAGTCGTTGATCAAGCGTCATTTTTATTCGCGCCGAACCGACGTATTCGACGGATTCGCCGTCGCCCGGAATCGAGAGAGCGTAGTCGGCGACGACCGTCGCGCTGTCGCCCATCGGATCCAACTCGACGTTGGTCAGCTCGAGCGTCGGCGTTTGGTTCTCGTCGAGCCGTGAGACGACGTTGGCGAAGTACGTTCGCTCGTCCTCTCGGTTCCATTCGGCGAGCGAGGGGAATCGCGTCGCCGCCTCGGCGGAGGGGAGGAAGCGGAACGTTTTGTTCGCGTAGGTCGAATCGACGAAGAAGGCGACGTAGTTCTGCGCGTTCTTGTCGCTCCATGCGTTTTTCAAATTTTCGAGCGCGATCTCCACCGTATAGGGCGCCTCGAAGTTCGAGCGCGGGGCGTCCGGCTCCTCGGCGTCGCGGGCGTTGAAGAGGTCGCATCCGAACAGCCCGAGCGTCGTTAGTATCGCGAGCGTCGTTAGTATCGCGAGCGTCGCGCGTTTCACGGCGTTCGTCCGTTTCCGCGCCGGCAGAGGGCGATGGCGCGCGGGGATTCGTTCTCGCGGAAGGGCGCGCCGGCGTAGTCGCCGAGCCACTCGACGCGTCCGAAG
>WJMR01000224.1 GCA_014727845.1 Ignavibacteriales bacterium | reverse complement strand
GCGTTTTGCTTCTACCGGCTCTGCCCGCGAGTTGGGTGACGAGCTGGAAGGCGCGCTCGTCGGCGCGGAAATCCGGCAACCATAAACTCGTCTCGGCGGAGACGACCGCCGCGAGTGTGACGCGCGAGAAGTCCAACCCCTTCGCCACCATCTGCGTTCCTACGAGGACGTCGATCTCCCCCGCCTTGAATCGATTAAGGATCTCGCCCATTTTACCCTTCCGCCCGATTGAATCCGAATCGACTCGCTCGACGCTCGCCTCGGGAAATAGCGTCGTCAACTCGTCCTCGACGCGCTCCGAGCCCGCGCCGAAATAGAGCAGCCCCCTCGACTCGCACGCGGGGCACGTCCGAGGCGGACGGGCGACGGCGCCGCAGTAGTGGCAGCGCAACTCGTTTTCGTTGATGTGATACACCATCGAGACGTCGCACTCTTCGCAGAAGACGACCTCGCCGCAATCCTTGCAATAGATCGTCGTCGAGAAGCCGCGTCGATTTTGCAGGAGGATAACGCCCTCGCGTTTGCGGAGTCGGTCGTCGATCTTCGCGAGCAGCGCCTCGGAGAAGAGTCCCGTCATTTTTCGCTCGCGCCGCGCCTCGCCGACGTTGACGAACTCGATCTTCGGTAGCTTCGCGTCGTCCACGCGTTGGGTCAATTCGAGAAGCCGGTATTTTCCCGCCTTCGCGTTGTAATAGCTTTCGATTGAAGGCGTCGCCGATCCGAAGACGATCGGACATCCCGCCAAGCGCGCGCGCATCGCGGCGGCGTCGCGGGCATGGTAGCGCGGCGATTTATCGTGCTGCTTGTAGGAGCCGTCGTGCTCTTCATCGACGACGATCACGCCGAGATTCCGAAGCGGCGCGAAGAGCGCGGAGCGCGGACCCGTCACCACGCGCGCGTCGCCTCTGAGTATGCGTCGCCACGAGTCGGCGCGTTCGCCGTCGGACATCCGACTGTGCAGAACGGCGACGTCGTCCTTGAAGCGGTTGATCAATCGCGCGGTCATCTGCGGCGTGAGCGAGATTTCGGGCACGAGTATCATCGCGCTCTTGCCCGCCTCTCGCGCCGCCGCCGCGAGTTCGAGATAGACCTGCGTCTTACCTCCGCCCGTGACGCCTTTGAGGAGCCGCGCCTCGAAGACGCCCTCGACAATCGCGGGCGTCGTGTCGTCGATCGCCGCGCGTTGCTCGTCGGTAAGCTCGATCGCTTTCGGATCCTCCGCGTAGCGTTCCGCGTACACGCGCTCGACCGTTCGCTCTTCGACCTCGATCAACCCGCGTTTTTCAAGCGACGAGATCGACGAGGTCGAGAGTCGGAGCTCGGCGTTTATCTCGGCGAGGGGCGCTTCGCGGTTGGGCGCGGCGGCGAGTTTGAGGAGGAACGCCACTTGCTTTTGCGAACGCGCCTCGATCTCGGGCAACGCGTCGTACATCTCGTCGAGCGAGACGGCGACGCGCGCGTGCTTGAGTTTTTTCTCGCGTCCTTTGAGCGGCGCGGTCGTCTCCCTCGTTACGACGACCCCTTCGTCCTCCAATTCTTTGAGCGCGGCCATGGCGTTGCGTCGAGGTATCGCCTTGCGGTACGCGGTCGTCGTGGATTTCTCTTTGCTCGCGAAATATTCGAGCGCGAGGTCTCGCGTCGTCTTCTTCGCGCCCGCCTTGGCGAAGAGCCGCGCCGCCTCCTCGACGTCGGCGACTATTTCCACGCGCGTTTTTATCTCGGCGCCCGTCGGGTCGGCGAGTTTCAGCGCCTCGCCCAACGAGGAGAGGTAGTGGTCGGCGAGCCATCGGTGGAACTCGAGGTCGGTTTTTTCGAAGAGGGGGCGGTCGTCGGGAAAGGATTCAATCGGTTTGATCTTGACGTCCTCGTCGGTCGAGGGTCGGTCGGCGCGGGCGACGACGTATCCGAAGAGCGCGCGCTTGCCGAACGGCGCGACGACGCGAACGCCGACCTCCGCCTTATCGGCGAGGGCGGGCGGAACCGAATACGTAAACGCCTTGTCTATCGGGATCGGGAAGACGACCTCGACATACACGTCAGTCGCCGTAGCGTTTCCGGAACTCCGGCGCGAGCGAACGAGAGTACGTGTCGCGGTCTTCGTAAATCGAGAAGCGAAGCGTGTCCGTTCCCGCCTCCCACAACACGCGCGTGTAGCCCTCGCCGGGAATGACGACGCCGTTGGTCGCCATTACGCTGTCGTTCTCGCCGAGGGTGAGGTAGTAGAACTCGCCGTCGTATTGCATGTTTTCGACGTTCGAGACGTCGTCGAACGCGAGGACGAGCTTGCCTTGGAGCTTCTCCCCCTCCGTCCAAAGCTCGCGCTCTTTGACGAAGACGCCCTGCCGCTTCCAGAACTCGATAAAGTCGGGGTGCTCGTAGGTGTCGTAGAAGAGGTTGTCGGCGTCCTCGGCGAACTCCTTGTTGCCGATGGCGTTCGAGCGGATGTCGTGATAGACGACCGTCGCGGTTCCCGCGGTCGGGGAATCGAGCGCGATAGTGTACACGCGCTTTTCGACGAAGAGGCATCCGCCGACGAAGAAGGCGAGCGCGAGGACGAGGACGAGCTTGGAGAGCTTTTTCATAAATGCGAACCTTGTTAAGGGTTGATAACCG
>WJMR01000223.1 GCA_014727845.1 Ignavibacteriales bacterium | reverse complement strand
GTTACGTCAAGATCGTCGGCATGATCGACGAGAGCTTCGACACGAAGTTCGCGAGCGAGGAGCCGAAGCCCTACGAGTTCCGCTCCAAATCCGCGCCGAAGAAACTCTTTGTCATCTCGGCGGGCGTGCTTATGAACCTCTTCCTTGCGTGGGGGATTTTCTGGGGCGCGAATCTTTTCATTGGCGCCAACTACGCCAAGACGACGACCGTCGGCTTTACGCCCGCCGGCGGCGCGGCCGACTCGCTCGGCTTCCGCGAGGGGGACGAGATCCTCGCGGTCAACGGCGTCGAGACGGAGTATTGGGAGGACGTCGAGACGCAATTGTTCGTCGAGACGATGGGCGAGCCGCGACGCGTTACGATTAAGCGGGACGGCGCGACGACGACGCTCGAGCTCCCCTCCGACTTGGAGAAGGCGCGCGCGGGCGACGAGGTGTTTCTGCTGCCCGAGGGCTATCGCCCCACGCTCGCCGAAACGACGTCGGGCTCGCCGGCGGAGCAAGCGGGCTTTAAGCCGGGCGACGTCGTCCTGGCGATCGACGGCGAGAAGATCGGCTCGTTTATGGAAATGGCGTCGATCGTCAAGCGCTCCAAGGGTAAGGAGCTGACGTTCACGACGCTCCGCGACGGCGACACCCTCGCGCTCGCCGCGACGCCGAGCGAAGAGGGAACCATCGGGGTGTACGGCGGCGACCAATACGCGGGCGAGATCGAGCGCGTCTCCTACGGCGTGTTCGGATCGGCGACGAAGGCGTTCGGCGACATCTATCGCGTCACGGATTTAACGATCTCGATGATGGGCAAGGTGATCGCGGGCGACGTGGCGTTCGGCTCCGCGTTCGGCGGTCCCGTTAAGATCGCGAAGTTCGCCGCCAAATCCGCCGACTCGGGCGTCTCGAATTTCCTCGTCTTCCTGGCGATGCTCAGCTTGAGCTTGGCGATCATCAACATCCTTCCCTTCCCCGCGCTCGACGGCGGTCACTTGATCATCATCCTGATCGAGGCGGGCATGCGTCGCGAGATACCCGTGAAGGTGAAGATCGCCATCCAGAACGCGGGCTTCTTCGCGCTGCTCGCCTTGATGGCGTTCATTATCTACGCCGACATCGCGAGCTTATAGAACCGAGCGACGAGTGGCGTATTTCGATTACCACATAGCGGGCGCGCTCGAGGAGAAACGCCGACGCGGCGCGCACCTCGACCGTTACTATTCCGACAAACGGCTCGGCGCCTTCTTCGAGGAAGGGGCGACCGTTTTTCGGATTTTCGCGCCGAGGGCGGCGGGGGCGCGGACGCACGTCTTCCGCGAACCGACCGACGCGCCCGAGCGCGCCGAAGTCGTCCTCGATATGACCCGCGACGCCGACGGCGTGTGGGAAGCGCGTCTCGAAGGGGAGCGCGCCGGCGCCTTCTACGCCTTTCATCTTCTCCGCGCTCTCGACGACGCCGACCGCCGACCCGCGCTCGCGCTCGACCCCTACGCCAAAGCCGTCGCCACCTACAACGACTACACCACCAAGCGCCTCGGCGTTATTCTCCCGCGCGACGACTACGACTGGCGCGGCGACGAGCCGCTCGGCTACGACCGGCGCGATCTCATTATTTACGAAGCGCACCTCCGCGACTCGACCCGCCACCCCTCCGCCCGCGCGACGGAGCCGGGCACGTATCGCGCGTTCGTCGAGGAGGGGATCGACGGGGGAATCGACTACCTCAAGGATCTCGGCGTCAACGCCGTCGAATTCCTCCCGCTACAAGAGTTCGGCGCCGTCGAGATTCCCTACAAACAGCCCTACGAGGGGCGCGTCAACTTGTGGAACCCCTACGAGCGGAACCACTGGGGCTATATGACCGCCGCCTTCTTCGCGCCCTCGGCGTACTACTCGCATCCGCTCGAAGCGCCCCCGCGCCGCAGGTGGATCGGCGCCGACGCGCGCGCCGTCCGCGAGTTCAAAGACGTCGTGCGAGCGCTGCACCGCGAGGGGATCGCCGTGATTATTGACGTCGTCTATAACCACGTCTCCGAATACGACGACATGCTCTTCAAGCGGATCGACAAGGACTACTACTTCCGACTCGGCGACGAGGGACGCTTCCTTTCCGAAAGCGGATGCGGCAACGATTTCAAATCCGAGCGGCCAATGGCGCGCCGACTAATCGTGGACAGCGTCCTCCATTGGATGCGCGACTATCATGTGGACGGTTTCCGCTTCGACTTGGGACACTTGCTCGATTGGGAGACAATCGAGACGATCCGCGACCGAGCGCGCGAGGTTAATCCGAACGTCGTCCTTATCGCCGAACCGTGGGGCGGCGGCTACAACCCGATGGGGTTCTCGTGTCGCGGCTGGGCGAGTTGGAACGATCAGATCCGCAACGGCGTGAAGGGGGAGAATCCGTTCGACGGACGCGGTTGGATTTTCGGCGAGCGCTACGCGATCAACGACGAGAACTCGATCAAGCGCTACGCCAAGGGAACGCTCGCCCGCGATATGGGACTTTTCCACAAACCCGAGCACGGCGTCAACTACCTCGAATCGCACGACGGCTACACGCTCGGCGATTTCATTCGCCTCGGCTTGGGGGACGCGCGGAAGGACGAGCCGATCGCGGACGTGGACGAGTTCGTCGAGCTAACGCCGGAGCAACTGAAGTTGAACAAGCTCGCCGCGCTCTTCCTGCTCGCGAGTCGCGGCATAGCGATGATCGCGCAGGGGCAGGAGTACGCCCGCTCGAAAGTGATCGCCGAGAGCGACGCGCCCGACGATCGGGTCGGCTTGCTCGACGAGAACAGTTACAACAAGGACAACGAGACCAATTACGTCAACTACGCCCACGCCCGCGTCAACGCGGAGCTTCGCGACTACTATCGCGGATTAATCGCGCTACGCAAGGCGTTCACGGCGTTCCGTCGCGCCGAGTACGACGACACGGTTTTCGGGGGCGCGGAGACCAATCACTTGGCGTGCTCGTTCTATCTGGAAGGCGACGGGGAGGCGTTTATCGTGGCGATGAACGCGGACCGGGAACGCGAGGAGCCGACGCGGTTGCCGGCCGGCGAGTGGGAGATTTTCGTCGATCCCGACAAGGCGGGCGTCGAACCGCTCGGACGCGTGGAGAAAGAGTTGACGGTCCCCCCTTCGAGCGGCTACATCTTACGCCGCGTATCCGGCGAGCCCTCGTAACGTCGCGCCTCTCGGCGTCGTTCGCTCGCTACGTCGCCCACGCGACGTTTCTCGCCTCGGCGTCCGCGACGTAGCGGTTAAGATCTTTCAGCGACCGCTCGCGCGTTTCGCCCGGCGTCTCGTAGAAATCCCGATACCATCCGACGGTCGCCTCGAACGTTTCGTCGATCGTCCACGTCTCGCCCCACCCCAAACGCAAGTGCGCCTTCGAGGAGTCGAGCTTCAAGAGCGTGTCCTCGTGGAGCGTCTCGTCGGGAACGATCCGATACTCGAACTTATCCCACACTTGCTTGGCTCGCTCGACGACTTTCGAGACGGGCGCGACGACGTGCCCGTGGGGCGCGAAGTTCCATCCGTCGGCGAACCGTCGCTCTCCGGCGAGGAGCTTGGCGCCGAGGAGGAGGTAGCCGCTCAAGGGTTCGAGGACGTGCTGCCACGGTCGGGTGGCGTTGGGTCGTCGGATTTCGACGGGTTCGCCCGAGGCGGCGGCGCGCATCAAGTCGGGTAGCAACCGATCCTCCGCCCAATCGCCTCCGCCGACGACGTTGCCCGCGCGCGCCGAGGCGACGAGCGCCGAGTCGTCGTCGTCGAAAAACGAGGCGCGGTAGGAGCGGACGATCAGCTCGGCGGCGCCTTTGCTCGCGCTGTAGGGGTCGCGTCCGCCGAGCTCGTCGGTCTCGCGATACCCCCATTACCACTCGACGTTCCGATAGCATTTGTCGCTCGTAATAATCACGACGGCGCGGACCGAGGGCGCGCGACGGCACGCTTCGAGAACGTTCATCACGCCCATAACGTTCGTCTCGAACGTCTCGGTCGGCTCGCGGTAGGAGCGCCGGACGAGTGGTTGGGCGGCGAGATGGAAGACGACCTCGGGTTTGGCGCGTTCGATGGAGGCGGTTAGTTTCTCTCGGTCGCGGACGTCGTCTCGTATCGACTCGTAATCGAGCGCGAGCGCGTCGAAGTGGTTCGGCTCGCTCGGCGGATCGAGCGCGTAGCCCGTAACCTCGGCGCCCAGCTCTTGGAGCCAGAGCGCGAGCCAGGAACCCTTGAAGCCCGTGTCGCCCGTAACGAACGCGCGTTTGCCGTCGTACGCGCCGTCGAATAAGTTTCGCATAGTCGCCTCTCGTTGGTTGTCGTTCGCCTCCGTCGCAAGTTACGACGACGATCGGCGAAAAAAAAGCGGAGACGCCGCTCGACGCCTCCGCTCGTAAAGGATACGCGATCCGCGATCGCTTACGCCACGTCGATCTCTTTGGCGAGATAGACGTCTTGGATAAGGTTAAGCAGCTTGACGCCGTCTTCCATCGGGCGTTGGAACGCTTTGCGTCCGGAGATCAAGCCCATACCGCCCGCGCGTTTGTTGATCACGGCGGTGCGCGCGGCGTCGGCGAAGTCGTTCTCGCCCGAGGCGCCGCCGCTGTTGATCAAGCCCATCCGACCGTTGTAGTTGTTGAGGATTTGGTAGCGGGTAAGGTCGATCGGGTTGTCGGTGGTCAATTCGGAATAGACGTTCGGGTGCGTCTTGCCGAACTTAACGGCGTTGTAGCCGCCGTTGTTCTCGGGCATCTTCTGCTTGATGATGTCCGCCTCGATAGTGACGCCGAGGTGGTTGGCTTGTCCCGTCAAGTCGGCGGAGACGTGGTAGTCTTTGTCTTTCTTGAACTCGGAGTTGCGGGTGTAGCACCAGAGGATCGTCGCCAACCCGAGCTCGTGGGCGTAGCGGAACGCCTCGGAGACTTCGACGATCTGGCGGTTGCTCTCCTCGCTGCCGAAGTAGATGGTGGCGCCGACGGCCGCCGCGCCCATATTGAAGGCGTGGTCGATGCTCGCGAACATGATTTGGTCGTAGCTCGTCGGGTAGGAGAGAAGCTCGTTGTGGTTGATCTTCAGGATGAAGGGGATTTTGTGGGCGTATTTGCGCGCCACGGATCCGAGGACGCCGAGCGTCGAGGCGACGCCGTTGCATCCGCCCTCGATCGCCAGCTCGACGATCTTCTCGGAGTCGAAGTAATCCGGGTTCGGGGCGAAGGAGGCGCCGGCGGAGTGCTCGATGCCTTGATCGACGGGCAGGATCGAGAGGTAGCCCGTGCCGCCGAGGCGACCCGTGTTCAGCAGCGCCTGGATGTTCCGCAGCACGTTGATGTTCCGATCGGTCGGCGCGAAAATGCGATCGACGAAATCGGGTCCCGGCAGGTGGAGTTTCTCTTTCGGAAATATCGCTTTGTGGGAAAGCAGGGCGTCGGCGTCTTTGCCGAGCAGTTCTTGAATCTTATCTATCATAGCGGTACGCTCCGTTGCGTGTTCTTGAGTGAGACGATTTCGATGCTTCATGCAAAAGCATAATAAAATACGAAAATCGGAGACGAAAATCGAGACCGCGCCCCCTAAACAATGGCGAACGATTAACCGAGAATAGGGTAAAATCTTATAC
>WJMR01000222.1 GCA_014727845.1 Ignavibacteriales bacterium | reverse complement strand
GCTTTCGCCCGGCGGCACGTTGGTGTCGTCGGCGCCGTGGAGCAGGAGGATCGGCGTGTTGATCTTATCCGCGCTATAGAGGGGGGACTTATCGACGTAGATGTCGCGCCTATTCCACGGGAAGCTCTCGGCGGTGGCGACGGAGGAATAGAGGAATCCCCAATAGCCCTCGCCCCAATAGCTCGAGAGCGCGCTGATACCCGCGTGCGCCGCGGCGGCGTCGAACAAATCCGTTTTCGAGACGAGCGACATCGTCATAAAGCCGCCGAAGGAGGCGCCGATGCAGCCGATCTTCGTCACGAACGGATGCGCTTCGAGGAATTCCTCGACGCCCTTGATCACGTCCGCGCCCGCCTGCTCGCCCCAATCGTTGACGTGGAGCGCGGAAAATTCCTGACCGTAGCCCGTCGCGCCGCTCGGTTGGAGGACGTACACCACGTAGCCGTGCGCCGCCCAGAGGTTTTTCGGATAGCGTCCCTCGAAGTCGCGCGTCGAGGGGGAGGTGCCGCCGTAGTAATACACGATGAGCGGATAATCCTTATCCTGCGTGAAGTCGGGCGGATAGTAGATCAGACCGTCGATGGTTCGCCCGTCGTCGTTGACGAACGACCACTCCTCGACCATGCCGAGCTCGATCTTCTCGTAACTCTCGGCGCTCGGGTCGTGGAGGAGCCGCGACGCGCCGGTGGTAAGATCGAGTAGATACGCCTTATCGGGAACCGTCGCGCTCGAGCCGTAATAAATCGCGTCGAGGGATTTCGCCGCCACGTCCATCGCGTCGAGCGCCTCGACTTCCAACTCGATCTTCTCGTAGCGTTTCGTCTCCACGTCCATCCGATAGAACGCCTTGCCGTTCCGCTCGACGACGCGGAGATAGACCTTGCCGTCCGTCGGCGACCAGAAGACCGACGAGATCGTCGGCTTGAACTCCTTGCTCAGCGGCTCGATCGCGCCCGTCTCGAAATCGTAGAGATACGCTTGGTTGTCGTAGTCGTTTGGAATAACGTCCTCGGGGAGCGTGGAGCCGAGCTCGCCGAACGCCGAAGGTCCGCCCGTGATCAGTAGCTTGGCGCCGTCGGGCGAGAAGGTTCCGCCGCCCGTTCGGAACTCGCTCATCAGCGAGTCGAGTCGGTGCGTCGCGGTGTGATAAACGTAATAGTTGGTGTAGCCGTAGGGGCGCGTCGCGAAGTCGTAGCCCGCGGTCGTCAGGAGGAGTCGGTCGCCGCTCGGGGAAATATCGCTTAATCCGACGCTCGCGTCGAAATCGACGATCATCCGCGAGACGCCCGAGGCGAGATCGTGGAAGTGGAGCCGATTCTTATTGCGGAACCAGGGCCAGCGATCCATCGGCGTTTCGAGACGCTCGACGCCGTCGGCGTCCTCCTCGTTCTCGACCGACGTCGAATAGACGACGAACGACTCGTCGGGAGCGAATCGGAACCATTGGAGATCCGCCGCGTTCTCGATCGCCTTCTCGGCGATTCCCTTCTTCGGATCGGCGACCCACACGGTTTTTCCGTCGCGCGGATCGTCGGCGACGTAAGCGTAGCGCGCGCCGTTGGGGAGCCACGCAAATTGCGAGAACGAATCGCCGCCCGCGAGCGTGGCGAGCCGAGAGCCGTCCTTAACGCGATAGATAATCGTCTCGGTCGAGGATTTCTTCGTGGCTTTGTCGTAGGTTTTCTCGACGACCGCCGCGAGTGTTCCGTCGGCGGAGATTGAGACGGAGGAAAGTTTCGGATCGTAGAGTAGCTCGTCGATCGAGGTGTGACGCGTCGCGTCCGTCGTGATTCGGAACGCGCCCGCGAACTCCTCGCCGACCTTCACGTCCGCGACGAGCTCGTCGGTCGCGCCAAGATCGGGATCGACCACGACCTTCAGCGCGACGAGATATTTGCCTTGCGGAACGCTTGTAACGCCGCTCGCGTTTTTCGCCGACGGTTCCTCCTCGTCGGGAACGGCGGCGTTGGCGCCGAGTTTCTCGCCGTCGAAATAGAGGGCGAAGGGATTCGTCGATTTTGCCTCGACGGTAACTTCCATAAAGCGGTCCGTCTCGACGTAGAACGCGAAGTATCGCACTTCGGCGCCGAGCGGGGAGTCGGAGGCGTCGATCTCGAGTTTGCCGTCGTCGGCGTCGAGCGCGCGCCACACGAGATTCTCGCCAACGCGATCGCCCTCGGCGGGTCGCCAATCCTCGATCTCGAGTTGGTCGTAGTCGAGGATCTTCGAGACCGCGTCGCTCGCCTCGAGGGGTTGGAGCGTCGCGGGAGCCGCGGCGGGAACGGGTCCGAGCGAAAGAACGCGTTTGACGCGAACGGAATCCTGAGAAAATGTGTTAAAGGATAAGAGTAAGACAACGGCTACTACAAGCGCGCGCATTTTTCGCCTCGCATATATAATATTGATAGTGGGTGATGGTAACGTCGCTCGGAACGTCGAGGACGTCGCGCCAAAATTCCAAAAAATATAACGAAACGCGGAAAGGAAACAAAGCGAACAAATGAAGAACTATAAAGAGAACTACGGACCGTGGGCGCTCGTGACGGGCGCGTCGTCCGGCATCGGCGAGGCGTTTGCGCGGCGGTTGGCGAGCGAGGGGATGAACGTCGCGCTCTCGGCGCGGCGCGAGGAGTTGTTGCGGAAGCTCGCCGACGAGCTAAAGGAGACCTACGGCGTCGAGTGTCGCGTTATACCCGGCGATTTGACCGACGAGAAGGACGTCGCCGCGTTGGCGGAGGCGACGAGCGATCTTGATCTCGGGATGCTCG